>CAYTRK010000126.1:0-6898 GCA_964440205.1 uncultured Victivallaceae bacterium | reverse complement strand
TCTATTTGCTCTCAAACATCAAATGCCGTACCTTTTGAACGATATCGATTTCTTACCCACAACCAAGCGCTTTGAAAGGAGCACGTATGACAAAAGCAATCGTTCCGTTGGCCGCCGGCGCGGAAGAGATGGAGACGGTAATTATCATAGATATCCTCAGACGGGCCGAATGGGATGTAACCGTAGCGGGGGTGGATTCGAAAGAAGGGCCGGTGCAGTGTTCCCGGTCGGTGCAGATTGTGCCGGACTGTCTGTGGGAAGATATTGAAACCGCCTCATTTGATGGGCTTGTTATACCCGGAGGAGCCGATGGAACTGCCAGGCTTTGCGCCAGCGACCAGGTTACCCGTACTGTCAGAGAATTTGCCAATGCAGGGAAACTGCTTGCGGCAATATGCGCCGGCCCGCTTGTGCTCCAGGCTGCAGGTATTATTACAGGCCTGAAAGTGACCTCCCATCCTGCCGTACACGAAAAACTGGAGAGTGTCCATGTTTCAGGGGACCGGGTAGTAGTCGACGGAAATGTCGTTACCAGTCAGGGCCCCGGAACCGCTTTTGAGTTTGCCCTCACCCTGATAAAGATACGCGATGGCGGCCAGAGGGCAAAAGAGATAGCCGATTCCATGGTTTTCGATTTTCAGGCCTGAGCAACCACACGATCAGCGGGTACGGTCGGCCACGTGTATTCCGCCGCCCCATCCAGGCTCTTTACCTTGCTTTCGCCTTAGCTTCGTTCACGACAACGCGTCTGCCTTTCACATTCTCGCCGTCCATGGCTTCCACCGCTGACGTGGCGTCGGATCTGCCTTCTATCTCCACGAAACCGAAGCCTTTCGATTTACCATTAGTGCGATTTTTGATTACCCTCGCGGAATTGACTTTTCCATACGGTTCAAATGCCTCTGCAAGATCTTTGTCATTCATACTGTAAGGAAGGTTTCCAACATACAGTTCCACGCTATTTTTGCTCTTCTTGCGGGGCTTTGAATCCCGGTCCTTAGACGTTTTTTCACTCTTCCGGCGCCCCCCCATGCTTCTTCCTGCAAACATCCCTGCAAGAAAACATACCACGCCTAAAACTCCTATTGCAATATACCACCATTTTTCCATATCCCTCTACTCCCTTCATGGGTACCTCTATTTAACTTCGAGAAAACCCTCGAGCTTTCTCATTCGAGTCGGATGGCGGAGCTTGCGCAGAGCCTTTGCCTCAATCTGCCGGATGCGCTCTCTGGTAACGTTAAACCTCCGCCCCACCTCCTCCAAAGTTCTCGAATAACCATCAGACAAGCCGAAACGATAGTCCAGGACCGATCTTTCGCGCGGCGTCAGGGTCCAGAGAACGTCCTGAAGACGGTCTTTCAGCATGCTATATGCGGTCATCTCGGAAGGATTTTCGGCTGTCTTGTCTTCAATGAAATCGCCGAAATGAGCGTCTTCACCGTCGCCTACCGGATTCTGTAGCGAGATAGGTTGCTGCGCCATCTTGTAGACCGCGCGAACCCTTTCCACAGGCATATCCATCTCCGCGGCAGCTTCTTCCGCAGTCGGTTCCCTTCCGTATTCCTGGACAAGTTTCTTCTGCACGCGCAGAAGCCTGTTGATAGTTTCGATCATATGAACCGGGATACGTATAGTCCTTGCCTGGTCTGCTATAGCCCTGGTAGCAGCCTGGCGAATCCACCACGTCGCATAGGTGCTGAACTTGTAGCCCCGGCGATATTCAAATTTCTCTACCGCCTTCATTAACCCCGTATTCCCTTCCTGGATAAGATCCAGGAAGGATAATCCCCGATTCATATATTTCTTTACTATACTGATGACCAGTCTCAGGTTCGCTTCCACCATCTCGGTGCGAGCCTTCTGTCCTTCTTTCAGAAACTGTGTCATTTCTCTATATTTCTCTTCGAATTCCTCCTTTTCCATGCAAGCAGTCTTTTCCATTTCCCTCAGTTCCTTCTTTTTCTCTCTGAGGTCCGTGTCGCGACTCTTGCTTGTGCGCTTATTTTCCAGTTTATCGATTTCGGCCACACAGACTTCAAAGCTGTTGTAGAAACCTTCTGTGTCCAATGCCATGGTTTCGACAACCTTCTGCTTGAAATGAAGATCGTCGAGGGCCTTGCTGATCTCCTGCCGGGTTTTCTCTACTGCTTTCTTTTTCCGATTGGCTTCTTTTTTGGTGAGGCGCGTCTTTATGGAAGCTTCGAACTGACGCTGAAGCTTGCTTCGAATCCTGGCAATTCCCTTCTTGATCTCAGGCATCGTATCAACGTACTGGTCTCGGCTATCGACATACTTGTCGGTAACAATACGGTCAAACCGCTCTTTGCCTTCTTCAAGCAAGGCAATAAGATTCATATACTTATCCGTGGAAAACCCGAACTGGTTGAATACCGTTCTTGCGCCGATTTCAGCTTTTTCTATCCTCTTGCATATCTCTACCTCCTGCTCCCTTGTCAGCAGGGGTACCTGCCCCATCTGGTGAAGATACATGCGGATAGGGTCGTCATAGAAATCCAGCTTGCCGCGGTTGCCTTTCCTCGCGCGCTGCGTCTTTTTCTTATGACGGTCAACATCGGAGGCCTCGATGATCTCTATGTCCATACTGCGAAGAAGAATCAGATATGACTCCAGTTCCTCGGAGCTTATAACGCTTTCAGGTATTATCTCGTTGATATCCTCGTATGTAAGGTAGCCCTGGCTTTCGGAAAGCTTGACGAGTTCCTTAATCTTCTGGGCCCGCTGCTGGCGCGCATCCTGGTCCTGTACTGCTGTGCTGTCATCCGCACCGCCCTCCGTGGTCTCGGACGCAGCCGGCCGGGCGGAAGCCTTTCGCTTTGTCGACTTGCTGGAAACCCGCGCTCTCTTTCGTGATGGGGCTGCCGATTTGCTCTCACGGGAACTCCGTCCGGAGGATTTCTTTTTTGGCGCTGTCTTGGCGGACGCCTTCTTACGGGCATCCTTCCCGGAGGAACTCTTCCTCACAGTTTGTTTCTCCGCCGACTTTTTCGCGGACGTACGGCTGGAAGCCGTTCGTTTCTTCTTTCCGTCCGCCTTTTTCTTTGCACCAGAAGATTTCTTCATTCCAGTTCGCGTGGTCTTCTTATTTGACATATTCTCGCGCCTCAACTATTCTTTTAAATTCAGAATGTGGTTCGCCGCGTATCCCCATGTTAACTTCATTGATCCCGAATGCCCCTCTTCCAGATATCACATGCCTGCCGTCTTTTCGGGGATATCAGGGACAGGTTTGCATTGTTGTAGATATCAAAATGCTCTCTATCAACAGTTTGCAGAAGTCAGGGCACCGTTTCCTATTTCCGGCGACCCCGAAACTTTTCCTTTGCTTATTAAGGTGTAAAAAATCTCATGAAGTTTAGGTAAGTTTGCCGCCACATTCAATAAAAAAAACACAAAAACTCTCATTTTTCATTCTTGCGTATTTCTTGATGTCTGAATCCTGCATCGCGCCAGTTTCGTGCAGGCGCACTGATTAAGGCGGCAATAACACCGCTTATGCTCAAAAAGCATTGTATAGCCTGACATTATCGTTTCCACATGTTTTGTTTATGCAGGATTCAGGTAATATATGCCCCACAAGGCCAGGGGTAGTCAATGTTAGTTTTCCAAGGTGGCACCTTCATCCATTCTAAGCGCTAGTGCAAGCTCAAGGAGTTTCGCAGAACCGGACAGTCTGGCGCATTCGGTTGCCTCGTCCATGAGGCGTTGAACGGTGGCGCTGTTTCCCTCTTCGGCTGCATAACTACGCGCAGCCTGAAGATATCGATGCGTGGCTTCCCTTTCCCGACCAGCATCTCGAAGCGCTTCTGCAGCAACGACCAACGCCTTTCTCATATATTCATAGTTGTTCAACGAAGCCAGCGATTCCGCCGCTTTAATCGCGTATTCGGCAGCTTCGCCCTGCTCCTGCTGCTTCCTGTGGTATGTCGCCAGCGCGTTGTACGCCACCGCACGAAGCGCCTGCGAATCCTCCCGCCTGACAAAGGACTTCACAGCGTCGGCCTGTTCAGAAGCACGTTCAGCGTCACCATCCTCTGAATACAGGGACAAAGACAAAGCATGACCGTACAACCGGGCCTGGCGGTCATACGACCAGCCTCTCAGGTCTTCAAGAACTTTTTTCAGTATACCGGCGGCTTCCTCGCTGCGGCCCTGTTCACGCTGAACGGCTGCTTCAAGAAGCCTGGTCCATGTAGTTTCTTCTTCAAGCCTGTCAAGCTCCACTGCCGCTTCCCGATTGAGACGCAAAGACCTGTCAAGGTTCCCCGCGAGGTAATGATATACAGCCAGTTTGTAAGCAAATTCTGCAATATCCTTGCTGTCATTCCGGAGCCTTGCTTTCTTTAGAGCCGCCCGATAGTCAGCGGCGGATTTTTTTAGAGTATTTCGCAGGTAGACCGTTGGTACGGCTTCGATCTCATCTTTATCTTTTATGTACTTCCGGACAAGCCAGTGCTTCTGAAGTCCCTCAACAAGTCTCCTCGACTCACGCAGAGTCCTCCGGGCTTCCTCAGCCGTTTCGACGGCTGTGTGTACCGCCTCGCGGGCGGAGTCTGCCAGTTCCTTGTCCTTTGCCAGCATCCCGGCAATCCCCTCCCCGTTCTCTATTGATTCCACGATCAGATCGATTTTATGGACCGTGTTTGTGAGATCAGAAGACATCTGGTCCATATTTTTTACTACTGCGGCGGCCTCGTCCCTGAGGACATTATTATTGATAACGGCTCCTGCAATGCCTTTGCCGGTATCCACGCTCTTGAGTATACTGTTGACATGCTTCAGAATACCCTTGGTTTCGTCAAGCATGGGCAGGGCAGTTTCTTCAAATTTATCGAGTGTCTGCTGAAGACGGTCCATGAGTTCCTGTTCTCTGACCACCTCGATGTACTCACCTTCTTCAACCGGCAGCTTTTCTCCACGGGATATTTCGACGTAGGTGTCACCCGCGGCTACGAACTTTTTCTTTATCCGAGCAACGGAGTCTTTCCTGACCATAGAGCGAAACCTTTCCTTGATTTCAACCGACGCTTCCAGCTTTCCTTCCTCGGTAGGAACGATCTGTTTAACACTGCCTGCGCGCGTATTGCCGACCCTGACTTCATCGCCTTCCTTGAGTCCGTAAGTCCCCTCTTGTGTTTCAAACAACAGTTTGACCGTAAAACGTTTCTCGAACCACCCCCTGTAGTGCGCAGTCAAAACAATACCTGCAATCGCAAGGAGCAACGCCAGCAATACGAACGTGCCGGCTATTTCGTTCGCGTATCGAAATTTAAAATCTCTTTTCATTGGCATTTCTCCAGTGGTTTTAATGTGCCATCCAACCCAAGGATGAAGTTGAGGTTTGTTTCCTGTCTTACTCGTTCCCAGATTTGACTGTCAACGGTCATGAGCAGGATAGCGCTGCCGCTGCCGGCAGATTCCCGGCACAAATCAAGGAGCTTGTCCAGATTGTCTTTCACGCCTTTCCTGTTCGGCAGATCCACAAGCACAAGACTGGGTTCACCCATAAAAACCCGGACCCACTCGCACTTACGAACCAGCGGTTCGGGCACTTCATGGATGTGGCCGCCCGGGATCTCATCGATTCCCAGCGCAGAGGCCAGTCGGTCAGCTTCTTCGCATATGTTCTCGTCAGGGCGTTTAGTATGGTGCCTTTCCGCCAATAGCACATTCTCCAGCACAGTGAGATTACTCAACCATGCGTTTACCTCAAGAGTTCTTCCTATTCTGCTCCGATTCCTCAGGAGTTCCGAAGTGTTCATATCCTGCCATCTTTTCCCCATGAACTCCACATACCCCCTCGATGGCTGTACAAGTCCCTCTGCTAAGTCAAACAACCGGATGTCCTCCTTTTCGGTCTCGACATATACTCCTGCGATGTCATGTTCGCAGACACAGAGATTGATATTTGCCAGACGGGCGCTGCGTTTGTGCTGCGCATCGAAACCTGCTTTACTGAGTTCAAGTATCTTTTTCATTCTTTCTGTGTTTTCTCTACTATACCCAAGCTGTCACGCGTAAGTAAACAATGACACCAGCGCCGATATAAACAAAACCGTTGCCATTGACTTCACCACCGTTCTGGTCACTGCTCTCGGAGCTTCGTTCACCGATCGACCGACACCGAGACCTTCAATACAGCATATCGTTCCAACCACCGATCCCGAGAGGAGAGTCTTTATAAAAAAGCTTGAAATATCCACAGGCCCAACTGCTGCCATGATATTCCTGGCAAAACTGGTGATATCCCCGGGAGCTGCGCCAATAAGAAATGCAAAGATAAAACCGGACAGAAACGCAATCGCGCTGAAAAATACGGCCAGCGCAAAGACGCATACCGCAAAACTCACGATCCGCGGCAGAACAAGGTACTGCATAGGGTCGATCCCCCTGATTTCAAGCACTTTGATTTCATTACGCACACGCATGTTCGCAAGTTCGGTGGCAACTGCGGTTCCGCTCCTTCCCAGCACCACGAAGTTCACAAGGAGGGGCGCGACTTCCCTGATAATGACATTGACCAGGAGCGACCCAAGCATATCTGTCTGCCCGATTTTGGCAAGCCAGAGCTGGGTTTGCGAAACTACGGAAACTCCGGCTAGCACCGCCACAAGAACCACGAGAGAAAACGCGTCGAAACCTGTAAACATGATCTGACGGCCCAGCACTTCCCTGACAGTTCGGGGCCACATTCCGGGCCGAACCGCCAGACCAACAGTCCCGGCAAGAACAGAAACGGTGTGTCGAACCGCGGCCCACCGACGCAGCACCACAGCGCCGGTATTGCTGATAATTCCCATGTCAGTCATTGCCCCCCCGAAAAATCTAACGCGCATTCTCCCACTTGTAGCCACTTATTATAGGAGCTTGCGCGCAG
>CAYTRK010000125.1:0-6972 GCA_964440205.1 uncultured Victivallaceae bacterium | reverse complement strand
TGGGTTCAGAGCGTAAAAGTCGCCTCAGGTGTTAACATTTGAACGATAATAAGATCTTAAAGCTTTGATTTTGAGCAAAAAATAAAGGTCTAACAGCCTATATGGCCGAAATATGTACATAAGTCCAAGCTTAAGAGTCACTTATGGCGGCTTAGCCGGAAGATTTCTTTTTTAGAGTCACTTATGGCGGCTTAGCCGGAAGATTTGGCTAACTTTCTTCCTCAAGCAGGAGGGTCTCCTGCTCAAGCCCGCAGCCTGTATTGTCTATGATGCTCAGAACCTCTAAGACCGCAGGGCTTGATGCGCCGCGAAGTCTTCTCAGAACAGCGGCGGAATCAGCAAGCAATTCCGGGCGTCCATACTTTGAGACAAGATCCTTTAGATTGGCCGGGATGTGGAGTTTAACACGTTCACCGATGATATTTTTTAATCTGAGAAATTCATCAAGGCCAACAGGGTCATAATCTCCGGAGTGTATAAACCGGCATTCTGACAGTGATTCAGAAGCAAGCCATTGCAGCGCCAGGGCAGAGAGACGTCCGGCTGCGTACAAAGCCACATCAGCAGAGATCGACATCTTTTCACAATGCAGGAAACACTCCAGATTTTCGATGATCGCCACCTCGGCGGAGAAAGACCAGAAACGCTCTGGCTCAAGAAGCAAGCATGCCGCGCCTGCCAAACGAGTCGTTGCCAGCAAATCATATTCGTCCTCATCACGTGTGCATATGACCGGACGCATCGCTCGTAAAAGCACTGGTTCCATATCTGTACGCCGTGTGCGCTTTGCATTGCGAAAGGTGCCAACGGAAGAAGCCCGTGGTGAACCGAGGACCACATTGCCGGCGTTTGGATAACAAGACAGATAGAAAGAGTGAAGAGCATCCGGTTTCTTAAGGGCAATAACGATCCCACTGCCACTTCTCTCCTGAGCTAGTACACCGGCATCAAAAAGACTACGGAGCTTCTTAAGAGAGCGAGCTGAGAATTGAGAACGTGCAACTCGGCCTTTATCCTGAAGCTTACTAATTAGACGTGCAAAGGTATCAGGCATTATCAGACTCCTCCGGTTCAATGCTTTGCCGCTCGACATGAATCATGGCTGTACGTGGATCGAGGATCACCCTCCCGTCCTTATTTTCCTCCATAAAATAGAGTTTATCTGCCGCGTCCATGGCTTCTGGACTTGCCAGAACCGCGATAAAACCCATCTGACAGGCCATGTTTACGATTGCCTTCAAGTTATCCTGGTCCAAGCTGGAGCATTCATCGAGATAGAAAGGTATTTGAACATCAGCCCCGCCAAACAACCCGCGAAGCAAAATCAGATTGACCAAGACCTTGATGGCTACAGTTGTACCATTTGACTCAATGGCATCAAGATGCTCATGGCGATGAATTTTGCCATCAGGGGTCCCTACTTCAAAACAGAGGTTAAACAAATCCCGAAGATCGACACGGGGATGCTCTGAAAGCAGACGCCCTATACCTTCAAGGGCCTCTTCGGCAGCCTTTGGATTGCTGAACAAAGGTAGCTCATCATCGACCGTAATTTCCCGTATGAGCTTCACCCATTGCGGCCATTCCTCGATCAAAAGTTTCAACGACGCCAGATTCGAGATGCTGACTGACGATATCTGTCGGTTCAATCCACCGACCAAACCCTTAAGCGTCTCCAAATCCCTGCCGATATTCTGTAGGTCCTTCTTAATGCCGACAGCAATGCCTTTCCACATCTCCACAACAGCCCGCTCCCTCTGAGGAATACTGTCTAGCTGGTCCTTCAACGCCTGGATTGTTTCAGCCTCATCCTGCGCCGTATAACGCCCATAGGTACGTTTCTCGATTGTGTCCAGGATTTCTCTCACCGCTTCAGATTGGCTTTGCTCTTCGGCGTGTGATTTCCGATAACGTGATGAGAGTTCATCGAGTTCAACGGGAATATCTTCTACAGGTTTCAACGGCCACTTTTCAGCCGGTTGGGGCAACTTTTGAACCTGCTCCCGCAAAACTTCGCGTTTACGATGAAGATCTGCCCGGGTGGCCTTGTTTTCCTGCTCGGCTTCAACCAATTCGGATTTGCGGCGTTCGTGGTTCGCTATCTGCTCGCAAACATTCTGTTCATAGTTCTGAATGTGGGCCAGTTTAGTCTTCAATTCCTCTTCATGCTCCAGCTCAGCACAGAATTCCTCATAGGCACCAAGGTCGCGGATAAGACCAGCCTGTTCCTTCTCAAGCGCCGCTTTCTTAGTACGGAAAGATTCTGCATGCTTCGCCGCTTCAAGCGTATCCTGGTAACGCTGAACGTCGCGCTCCAGTGCTGCCAAATCAGCCTGTATCCGCTCGGGATCAAGATATTCTGCAAGTCGGGGAGCAGAAACAGCGCTCAGGTCTAGCTGGACCCCCTGGATCTCGAGACCTTGTCCGTTTCGATAACCAAGAAACTGTTTGATTAAATCTGCGGCCCTTCGGGTATCTTTCGTAGTTATTCCAGGCTTGGATGTGTTCGCGGGGACCTTGAGCCAGTCCGGATTAAGGACAGAGAACGCCTCGGCTATCTGCTGATCCGTCAGGTCTTTTCTCAAAAAGTTAACCAATGCATGAGCCAGATTCTCAAATTGCGAACGCTTTGCCGTGAGTTGTTCTTCCGCTGTTGTCAGCCTCTGTTGCACCTGTTCGATTGGCTCATCAGCCGCATTGCGAAGCTTCACCACCAGATCTTCCTGCTGGGCTTTTATGGTTGTAAGTCTTTGTCGCGCCCAATCAGGCACAAAATTCCTGAATCGCGTGCGCATTTGCTCAATGCGGGAGAGTCGTTCTTCGATCCCCGCACTCTCTTTTGCGCAATCTCGTTCCTCTTTACGCCCCTTGTCGAGAAGGCATTTAACATCATTCTGTTCGGTCTCAATTGCGGATCTTGCATCCTGTAATTGCGCGTCCTGCCGGTCAAAGTCCGCCTTCTGCTCTGTAACCGCCCGTCCAATGGCATTCCACAAAGCCGGGATAACAGCTCTTGCGTGATCCCGCCGCTCAAGATGCCGGAGCAATCTCTCAATATCTCCCTGCAACAATTTGAGCTCCTGCACTTCGTGGGAATCGCGCCGCACCTGTTCAAATCCGGCAGAGTAATGTGTGGCAAGATCTATTTCCCGCTGCTGGAATTCATTGTTGAAGATATCGAGAAGAAGCTGCTTTAGTTCATCCTGACGGATGTGGGAAAGCCTGAGAATGTTGCCGAACACTTTTCGAAATCGTTCGTATGTTGCGCTATGCTTTGCCGGAACCAGGCCAAGAAATACATCTCGCGCATCCCCAACACCTGTCAGGGCAGCCTTAAGATGACGGGGCTCCATCCGCTTGAACCCCTTATTGGCCAGACGAGTCAGTGTGTCTTCAGGTTCCCGCGTACGTTTTTCATCATCGAGATAGTCAGATAGATCAATCCTGCCCGTATAGACAAACCGTTCATATTCATGCTGGCGTACCGGTCCAAGACCGTGAACACCGACAACCTGGAATCCGGTTGGTGTAAGACATTCAAATAACGCATAACTATATTTTTCAGGGAAGTAGTAGCGGCGCGTATCTGCCATATCCCGACAGAATTGCATGATCCTCTGATCGTCGAGATATAAGAACTGAAGCAATGCAATCAGAGACGTCTTGCCGACGTTATTGGGACCAATCAAGTGCACTGGCGCGTCTATTTCGAGTTCAGCGAAATCGAACTTACCACAATAGAGGGCAACAATCTTATGTGGACCACAGCGGGCGCTCATTTTTCAGCCTCCTCATTCGTAACTGATCCAGTAGGCTCAGCTTGCTGATGTTCGGCATCTTCAGCCATTTCCATGCAAAGATCGAGAAAGCGGTAAATAGCGACTTCAAAAACGAAGCTCCCCTCATCCATTCTGCGCGCAAACCCGAATCTCTCCATCGTCTGGACAACTTTGGCCAATTCTTCTGGCGTCGTAACACCCGCCTCTCGCATGTAAGTCCGACAGCGCTCGCCCTGCAGGTGAGGAAGATCCTTATAGAAGAATCGACGGGTCAATACCGATTCTTCTACAGATTCCCCTTTATCTGCCAGCGACTCGACCAGGATGAACATAAAGACGGCCATTCGCGCGGATAGTTCTGTGAAATTCGTGGTGTCGAAAAAGTAAAAAAAATCGCGGGGATGGTGCACGAGCTTGAATCCAAGCTTCGCAAATATGGCTTCATACTTAGAGCCTTGCCGCTTCAGCGCATGGAAGAGATCACCATCCCGCACAGAGAGATGCTTTCCTCTGCGCAGAGCCTCAAATATCTCCGCCAATTTCGGCAGTTCCAGAATCGAGTCGTTCTTTCCGTCTTCTTTCATTGCTTCCTTACGTTTCCAATTTCCTTCAAATGCATAGGATAGGCGGTTACTAGAGCTTCAGAAATTGGATACTGCTCTTTTTCTTTGCCGAATTGAGGGACACCATAGCGCCCGGAATGCATTCGTCCGTACAGTTTAAGTAGAGCGCCAAGCGGCACATCAGGATAAGTTTCGCATAGCCAGGCAATAGCATCCTCAATGGGCAAGGCCTCTGCCACACCAGCATCGAAAGCCTCCAAGCGAATATGTTCCCGTGCGCTTCCTGCAACACCTTCACGAATTGCCGATGGCCTGGTCGGAACATAGCCGCTCAATGTGATAACATAGGATTTCAGCGCTGCATCACTGAACAAGCCCTGTTGTTGCCAACTACAGATACCGATTTGTTTTGGCAACACCATAGAAGACAGACCCCGGTTGGCAATGATTTCCAGAGCATGAGAGGCACCGCGGGCAAGTGCATTCTCCCGTCGTAGCTCTTCATAAAGGGGAGCTATTTCTCTGATACTCTCACGAAAGTCCAGAACAACATCACGACGCAAACGGCGCACCCTTGCTCGGCCCATAGTTACTGAAGGCAGCACCGCGCCATCCATCTGAAAGCAATCCTCAGCGGCTTCCAGCGCTCGCTCCATTCTGTCGAGCGAGGCATCCATTGCCTTCTGCGTATCAATCATGTCGCGCAAGGGCGCTAGATATCTGGTCCATAGCCGATTGATGATCTCATAGCGCCGTAAGGGCGGAATACGATCGCGATTTGACTTTACCCGCATAGCTGTGTTTATAACCTCATCGCGGTTACGGCCTGAATCATGGCGCATCCTTTCAACATGTTCTGATGCATCGTTCAGCGCCCGCACCATGAGATCCCCATTGCTGTCTTTGATGGCCTGGGAAATCTCGCCAGCCATGCTATCCATGGCTGTGAAGTAACTCCGAATCACCTCAACGCTCGTAAGTCGATATTCCCGAAGCAAACTACCCATCAATTCCGCGAACGGTCGAGTCATCTCGTACTGCGCCGAGGCATGCGGCGCGTAATCGATAAACCCCAGGTCACGCAATCGCTCAACAAGGTAATTGGCTGATGGACGGCCATCGGCAGTAAAACGGCGCACAAACTGCAAGAGTTCAGCTTCCGTAATTCCATCACGACGCTGATACAATTCAACCAGCAGCTCATGATTATCTGCCGCAAAGCGAAAGAATGTCTGTGGATTTATGGTTGCCATATAGTTCTCACATGTCGTCTCACAAGGTCACATCTTACCATTTGACAGTTCATGCAAGGCATCGCTTTGCCTACATGCTTATTGAAGCATTCTAATGACTTCGGTCCGTGATTCAAGGGAATCGTTTGGGAAGAGAGAAAACCAAACCACTGATCTGCACTTATCCGCACTGAGAGAAAACGCAGAGAGTTGAGACCCGGGCCCAATGCCCCTTATTAATAGTTAATAGGCCAGACCCTGCGAGAACTTTTCTCTACTCTCCATGAGTCTTTGTGAAGTTTGTTTTGACTGTCGATCGTGGTTCAGGAAGGTCGTTGAAACGCTCTCGCCATCTTCTTGACCAGCGTCTAGGCTTGTACTTCCCTTTTGGTCCTTCGATCTTTCCATCAGCCAAAATCTTAGCCCTAGCATCTCGACAGCGTTGCTGCACAGCCAGTCGGTCTCTCCGTCGCTGGACGGTTCCTCTTATCAGATGAACCCACGCCCAAACGACTCCGGCAATGATGACCACCAGACCAACATAATCACGTATGGTGAAGGTTTCTTCCATTATCCATTGTCGAACAGGTACCTCATGTGTTTTTAAAACCGGCGGTTTCAAAATCACATGCAGGTGATGATTTGATCATCCCTCTGCCACCAAAGGGTATTTCTCCGGGTGCTCCAGCGAATCGATGCTTAAGTCGACATCGAGATCGGGCCAATACAGATGCGTCCCGTGGTGAAGCTCAAGGTTCAAGATGTTTTCGACCTTCGCCTTCCGGAACCAAGGAAAGTCTTCATGAGGCAGAAAATACTCCTTCTCTCCAACAAGCACCCAAATCCCATGGGTATCAACATTAGTCACTTCTGCCGGAGAAGTATCGGCGCCAAGCATGGCTGATTTCATTCTTTCTCTCCCTGACCACAGTTTCAATCTGCGAAAGTTGCTTTGTCGTGAGATGGTGGTTCTTTGCAATCTCCACATCCGGTTCAAGCCAGAACTTCGCCTCGCCGTCCGCAGACAAAACATGAACATGCATCCGTGGTTCTTCACGCGAGAAAAAGTAGAACCGGTATCCCTTCCATTTGAATATCGTTGGACTCACATAAAGAGTCTATCAGGAACAGGAAGCACAGTCAATTTCGTCTTGACCCAACATCAGCATTCCAAAAATTCATCTCGTTGATACAGCAATAGTGGGTTAACCTTGCCCAGAAAGGAAGAACTCTGGAACCGCGAATCACGCTAATTGCGCGAATGAAAAAACTTCTGATATTTTGGGCCCGGCCCGCCTGCTCTCTGGCAGTATAATAGATTGTGTGTCCCTTAGCAGACTCAATTGAAGTTTCAACCTATTATAATGCTACTTGTAACACATTGACATGCGTGAAAAA
>CAYTRK010000124.1:0-6987 GCA_964440205.1 uncultured Victivallaceae bacterium | reverse complement strand
GTTCACACCTCAAAGCACCCTTACCCGACCCGCTTAACCGCCACCCTTACTCGGACACCCTTACCCGACCCGCTTAACCGAAGGCTACGCAGGACAAGCGCGCCCACACCTTCTTTGCCGGTCAAATTATCTCGATACGAGAAATCCTTCGATATATTTCGTGCCATTCCTGCGTTTTTTCTCTAACATGTGCTTTTTATTGGGTAGCTACATGTTTTCAGTACCCACAGATTTTACGGAAGACCCAAATTAGATAAATGAAACTCAGGGATTTCTTTACAAAAGGAAGCGCGGCAGGCGGATCTGATGATCGGAACCTTTCGGCTCACGATCTGGTCCTCCGGCAGCTTGAGCGTCTTCCTGAGAACTATACGGTTTTCTGTGATGTTGATTCGGAACATGGGCCTATCGAGTTTGTAGTGGAAACTGACCAGGGGGCGGTAATTCTTATTGAATCGCGGGAATGTCCGGGGAAAGTAGGCGCTAACGATCACGAGTTGCTGATAAACGAAGTCCCGGATCAGGATACCATTCCGCTGATAGCGGAGAAGACGCGTTGGCTGAAAGATTTTATCGGCAGGAAAACGGGCAGAAAGGTCTGGGTTCATGCAGCGCTTGTGTTTGCAAATACTCGTGTGAGGCCTTTTCAGCTTTTCTATGTTGACGTTATGAGTCACAAACGTCTGCTGAAATTTATTGATAAGCACAGGGCGGATAAAGGGATACACATGTCCCCCGGGGCGGTACAGAGGGTCCAGAAACTTCGTCCTGATTTTCTTAAGTAGCAGGGGGAGCGATGCCTGTTGAGCGCCACTTTCTGGGATGGAACAAAGCTTTTACCTTAAGCGTCTCCGATTTTCTGCTTTGCGGGAAAAATGATTCTCCGATAAATCTTGAAAGAGAGATTGTGGTAGTTCCGACGCGGCAGGCGGGGCGCAGGTTGAGGGAGGCTCTGGCAGTAAGTTGCGAAGAACTTGGCACGACCCTGTTTCCGCCGGTAACTGTTGAGCCAAGTTTCTTTCTCAAAGCCGACAGCAACTCGGCGCCGGCTTCACCTACGGTGGTTTCAGCGGCATGGTGCCGGTTGCTTCTTGATATCGACCCGCGCGAATACTCTGGTTTTTTCCCGGGGCCGCTTCCTGAAAAGAGCGCTTCCTGGGCGGTCCGGACTGGCGAGCTGATACAGTCTTTGCGTAATGAGTTGAGCGACGGGGGGCTGACCATTGGCGAGCTGGTTGCTTCGCGCGGAGCGAACCTGGAAGAGCCGGAAAGATGGCAGAACCTGGCTGTGCTTGAGCGGATGTATCTTGAAAAGATAGAAGGTCTTGGCATGCAGGACCCTTGCGTCTGCAAGATAAACAGGGCGAAATCGCCATGTCTCGAAGAAGAGGTTGAGCGCATTACTCTGGCCGGGACGCCAGACCCTCCCGGACTGGTTGTAATGGCGCTGGAATCGCTTTCGATAAAAGCGCCGATTCGTGTTCTGATTCACGCGCCGGAGGAATATGCGGAGCATTTTGATATGTGGGGGCGGCCTGTTCCCGGCAAGTGGCGGGAAGAAGAGATATTGATACCTGAGGAACGAAGCAATCTGATCCCGTGCGCGGACCCTGGAGACCAGGCGGCAAAGGTTGTTAGCTTGCTCCGAGAAGAATCTCCGGGTAATGCTGACTTGGTTTCTCTGGCCGTTCCGGACAGATCGCTGATCCCGTTTCTGGATACGGAATTATCAAATCATGGCCTTTCGGCTTTTGATCCGGCGGACCAGCCGGTTTCGGGTCATCCGCTGTGGCGTCTTATTGAGCGGGTGTTTGATCTTTTACGCGAAGGCGGGTATACATCGGTTGCCGCTTACCTTCGGCATCCTTACGCTCTCGATCATCTTTGCCAGACTTCTGGACTCACTGCCGGATCGGCGTTGAAGGAGATGGATAGTTTCCAGAATGAACATCTGCCTCTCAGTTTCACGGAAATGGCTGATCTTCTGCTGGAGCATCCTGCAACCGGTCAGAACTACCCTGCATTTGCTGAAGTGATTCGAAGGATTTCGCAACAGTTGAAGCTATTTGCGGATTTGCGCCCTGAAGAAGGTCTCCGCCGATTTCTGTCGGAAACTCTTTCGACGTATGCCCCGGACGGGGCTTCGCGACGGAAGGAATTTATTAACGTTGCCAGCGCCATTGATGATGTTCTACATGAATTCAGCGAGGATGCAGCATCTATTGTTGAGGAATTCGACGGCGCGGACAGACTGGAACTTCTTGCCGGAAGATTGTCGAACCAGACCTACAGAAGCGACCGCGGGGACGCTTTGCTGGATATGGAAGGATGGCTTGAGCTTACTTTCAACCCGGCGCCTTTTCTGGTGGTAACGGGGATGAACGAGGGGTTTGTGCCCGATACCCGGATGGAGGATGTCTTTCTGCCCGACGCGTTCAGGAAGGAACTGAACCTGAGGAACGACGAAACGAGACTGGCAAGAGACGCGTTCATTATGAAGACTCTTATTGAGAGCCACAGAAAGAATGGACGGGCCGTTTTTCTTACCGGCAGGACATCTGCGCAGGGAGATCCGTTGAAGCCCTCGCGCCTGCTTTTCCGGTGCAGTGATTCGGAGCTGGTGGACCGGGCCTCGCGGCTTTTTGCGCATATTCCTTCGCGCAGGATGAACTGCCCGCATTCAATCAGTTTTCCTCTTAATCCCAATTTTCCGGAATTGCTGAAAGAAAGCAGTGTTCAGAGGCAACTCAGCGTGACCGCTTTCCGGGATTATCTTGCCTGCCCTTTCCGCTTCTATCTGAAACACGTTCTGGGCATGGAGAAAGTCAGCGACGAGAAAACTGGTCCCGACGCCCTGGATTTTGGCCTTCTTGTTCATCATGCATTAAGAAAAATGGCGGAAAACGAAGAGTACCGCTGTTGCGGCGATGAGACAGAGCTTTCCGATTTTCTTGCCCGGAATGCGGAGGCGTGGGTTATTGCCCGCTACGGCAAGTCGTGTCCTCTGCCTGTAACTATAGCTCTTGATGCGGCTATCCAGCGGCTGAAGGCGGCCGCTTCCCGGCAGGCTGAGTTGTTAGATGAAGGCTGGGAAATAATCCGCTGGGAGCAGCCCTGTGAGGTGGAAGTAAGCGGCTTGAAAATCAAGGGCCAGATCGACAGGGTGGACCGGCACAGGGAGACTGGCGCGCTGCGCGTGCTTGATTACAAGACCATAGATCAGAGCCGCCCGCCCGAACGCGAACATATTAAAAGAGCGGGAGCCGATACTCCGGAGTATATGTATGCGGCAACAGGAAAGAAAAAAGGCAAATGGGTCGACCTTCAACTGCCGCTGTATGTAAAGATGTTTGCGGAGACCGGCGGTATGGCCGGTTCGATTGAGCCAGGTTATTTCAATCTGCCTAAGGCCGTAACGGAGACAGGTGTTATGATGTGGCGGAACTTCAGCGACGATGTTGAAGCTTCGGCTGTTAAATGCGCAGAAGGGGTGATTCGCCGCATACAGGAAGGAATTTTCTGGCCGCCTTCGGAAACCCCTGGCCGGATGGACGATTTCTCCAACCTGTTTTATGGTAGTTCCCAGGAGTGCTTTGTGCCCATTAAGCAGGAGAATTCGTAATGCAGTCGGTCCGGAATACAGCGATTACCGCTTCTGCGGGGACAGGCAAGACCTTTCAGCTTGCGCACCGGTATATCAATCTGCTACTTGCAGACGTGCCGCCTGCGCGGATCTGTGCGCTGACCTTCTCAAGGAAGGCCGCGGGCGAGATATTCGAAAGCATTGTGCGCAATCTTTGCGAGGCGGCTTCGAGCGATTCAAAGGTAAGGCAGATTGAAGCTGTTACCGGACGGGAATCCGGCGGTCGCGCTGCTTTTCTTGGTTGTCTGCGCAACTTTTTACACGACCTGCACAGCCTCAAGATAGGGACTCTTGACAGTTTTCTTATCGGGGTGGTGCGGGCTTTTCCCGTTGAACTCGGGGTCGCCCCGGATTTTCGGGTATTTGATAATGAAGGCGCTGCAGCCCAGCTTATGCGGCAGAAGGTGCTGGCTGGAATATTGAACCCTTCTCTTGTTGGAATTCGCGCAGAAAGACGCTTCCTGGAAGCATTCAAGCAGGCTACTTTCGGATATGAAGAAAAGGACATGGGAAGGAATCTGGACCGTTTCATAAGCGCGATGAAATCGTATTACGACCTTGCTCCGGACTCCCGGCGATGGGGCAACGAAGATCTGATCTGGCCACAGGGCAAGCAGTGGCAGGAAAAGACCAGGGAACTTGGACAGGCCGAAGAAACTGTCAAGGAGTGGACGAAAAATCTGCAGGCGCCGGGTAAAATGATTGAAGGCCTGGAAAAGATCGTTGATTTTGCGGCCAACTACAACACGAGTTCACTTTGGGACAGCAGTGTAGAGAATGTGATTTTTGAACAGCTCATGTCGCTAATCGCATCTCTTAAACGGGAAAGCGTTGATCTCCACTATAACCGCAAGGAGTATCACGTTCCCGGCCGGATTTCCGGAAGTCTTTTCAAGCTTTTTTCTAACATAATGAGGGTTGAAATAGATAGATGCATAAACCAGACCAGGGGTCTTCACAAGGTTCTTGATTATTACTCGCGCGCTTACAGGGCTGTGGCATTGGCTGCCGGCAATCTTACATTCGATGATGCTCAGCATCTGCTGAGCAGGGGCGAATCGGGCGGGATGCAAATAAGCCGCACTGCCGATGCCCTCAACAGGCTCTACATTGATTACAGGCTTAACTGCCGGCTTGATCACTGGCTTCTGGACGAATTCCAGGACACCAGCAATCTCCAGTGGAACGCGCTGGCGAACCTCGCCGATGAAGTGATTCAGGACTCGACCGGCGAGCGCAGCTTCTTTTATGTAGGAGATGTTAAGCAGGCCATCTACGGCTGGCGGGGCGGAAACCATAAACTTTTCCGCCGCCTGCTTGACCGGTTTGGCGGTAATATCAAGCAGATCCCGCTGACGGAATCATTCCGGTCAGCGCAGCCGGTAATTGATACGGTTAACACTGTTTTCGGCAACCTGGAGTCGGACGGACTGCCCGGCGAGGCGGTTGAGGAATGGAACATGAACTGGTCCCGGCATTCTTCCAACACGCAGCATGTCCCGGAAACCGGCTATTCATGTATGCTTACTGTGCCGGGCAAAAAGGATAGGGACGAATCAAGAGCATCTCTTTACCAGTCGGTCGCGGCGCTTATTGGAGAAACCGGTCCTTTAGAGAGAGGATTGTCTGTAGCTGTACTGGTCAGGACGAACAAGGAAGGCAAGGAACTGGTAAATATCCTCAGGAGCGAATGCCCGGAAGTTCCTGTTGTAAACGAGGGCAAGGCAGCTATTCGTGACAATGCGGTTGTGGAGCTTATTCTTGCGCTTGTTAAAATTGCGGCGCATCCCGGAGATAGCGCTGCATGGCGGCATATCGAGATGAGTCCTCTTGCGGAGGTGTTGCGGGAACGGGGTTTCACGAAGGCAAATGCTGCGTTGAAACTCCAGAATATGATCCATAACGAAGGTTTCCGCAGGTTTGTGTTACACTGGAGTTCGGTTCTCAGGGAAACTGTTCAGCTTGACGACTTTGCTCACTTGCGGATTGAAGATATAAACGTAGCGGCAGGCGAGTTTGATGCCTCCCATGATCCGGACTGTAACGCTTTTCTCCGTTTTATTGATAATTACACGCGGCACGAAGAAGCCACTGTTTCCGCGGTACGGGTTATGACTTTTCACCAGGCCAAGGGGCTTGATTTTGACGTGGTCATATTGCCGGACCTTCTCGGCAACGCTCTTTTCAGGCCGAAACTCCAGGAACTTCTGGTGGGCGGTCGGCAGGAAGTCCCGGACTGGCTGTTGAAAATGCCCCGCAACGTGATAGCCGAAGGCGATCCTGTTTTGAGGGAAGCCATTGAGGCCGAAAGAGCAAGGCGATGTTACGGAGAGTTATGTACGCTTTACGTGGGACTTACGCGCGCCAAACGAGCTTTGTATATGTTAACTCTCCAGAATGCGGGAGAAAATACTGCAGGGGCGTTTTTGTGCCGGCGTCTTTCCGGCAAGGCGGGAGTCGATGATTCTGTTCGAGCGCGTATCGGAGAACACGAGTTTGCCATTGTTTATGAAACAGGCAAAAGAGACTGGTACGATGAACTGCCCCCTGCCGAGCCAGAGCGGGCTGTCGTCGGTCAAAACCGGGACAAACCAGTGAATATAGGAAAACGCAAACTTGAAAGAGTGGAGCCATCGCGGAGCGAGGAGTCGGCTGCCGATGTATCATTTGTTTTTGATACCCGGCGCAGGCGTTCGATGGAGATTGGCGCAGCGATGCATGCTTTATTCGAGAAGGTAGAATGGATCGAGGATTTCGATGAAGATGCTGCGGTGGGACAGTGGCTTAAGGAAGAGAAGCGTCCGGATCACGTTGTGGAAGCGGTGGTCTCCGAATTTCGCGCCGCGCTGAGGGCTCGGGCGGTCAGGGAAGTGTTGCAGAAGGGCCAGGGCAGGCGGTCCCTCTGGCGGGAAAAGAGATTTGAACTGCTTCTGGGCAACAAACTGATAGCCGGAGCGTTTGACAGGGTCGCTATCAGTTATGATCGTTCAGGCGGAATATCGGATGCCACAATTGTGGATTTTAAAAGCGACAGGATCGATGAGGCTGCTGATCCTGCGGAAACGGCCGCAAAGTACTGGTCTCAGCTTGATGCATATGAAAAAGCGCTTCAGAAGATACTGGGCATTCCCGGCTCACTTATATCGCTGAAGTTGGTTTTTACACATGCGGCGCAGGTGGTTGATCTCAAAACCGGTCCAGCCCGATGTGCCAGGTTATCTCAAAATTGATTTCTTTTTGCATTGATTCATTTTCTATCATAGCTATTATTCAAAGCCTTGAACATTGAGGAGGTTGGATATTTATGCCAAATACAAAAAGCGCAGCAAAAAGAATGCGGACAT
>CAYTRK010000123.1:0-6988 GCA_964440205.1 uncultured Victivallaceae bacterium | reverse complement strand
ACTGACTTTCACCGAGACGGGAGGAGTGTCGTTTCGGGCACATATAAGGAACCGAATTAACCCACAGATTCTGCTGAGGAGGCTCAATGTTTAACACTACCTTATTCTTTGCTGAAGGAAAATGCTTCGGGCAGTAATTTGCCGAGCGTTGTTGTCCTGAAGTCATGCAACCGTGTTGCAAATGCAGTGACAACTGGAGTGTCCGGCTGACAGAATTCCGCAAGGATTTGGCGGCATGCACCGCAGGGAGACGGGTAATTCATGTCTGAAGCCGCTTCGCCGGACCCGTCCGATTGTGCGGCGATTGCCAGGGCTGTAATTTTCCGGTTTCCCGCGGATATTGCTGAAACTATTGCGGCTTGTTCGGCGCATATTGTAAGGCCATATGCGGCATTCTCAACGTTGCATCCAATGAATACAGAGCCGTCAACGCACAACACCGCCGCGCCGACCTTGTAGTTTGAATAAGGGGCATAGGCCGCTTCTGAGGTTTTTGCGGCTGATTTCAGCAGGCTGATGAAGTCTGTTTTTCTCTGCATGACGCTCCTGGTACTTGCTTTTGCCATGCTATGTCGATTCGGTTCTCCAGGCAAGCCGGAAGTGCATGTGAGTCCTGGCAATTCAGCCTATATTCGGCATGGCGGCAGAACGAGAAGGTTTTATCGACTGCCCTATTAGCCCGCATATCTCACAAAATTCCTGCTGCGAGTGCGGATAGCGCACCCGCAGCAGCACTCTCCACGCTCTCGCTACGAAATTCTGTGAAATATGCGGGTTAGCGGCTTGTTTGCTCAGGATATGACGTCTATGAGGACGGGTGGAGGGGTGATGGGGCGATTAGATACTGAGAAGCCTTTTTCCAGATACCGGGTTGCTTCGCTGCAGGAAGCTCTACTGTTCGCGTGAACTACTGCGAGGGGCTGGCCTTTTTCAACTTGTTCGCCTGCTTTGGCGATATTCGATATGCCTACGGCATGGTCTATGTTGTCATTAACAGTCTTTCGCCCGGCGCCCAGAGACAATACGGCTCTTCCGATGGTTTCGGCGTCTGTTTTTGCGAGCCAGCCTGATTCGGATGCGGGGAATTCCTCTTTGATCTCTGCAGGCTGGAGGAGAGAAGGATCGTCTAATACTTTTGTATCTCCCGCCTGGAGGCGGACCATTTCTTTGAATTTTTCGAATGCTTTCCCTGATGCGAGTGTTTTTCGGAGTTTTCCTGATGCTTCGCCTGCTGTTTGTGCGACTTTGGACAGGAGCAGCATTCGGGAGGCAAGCTCAATGGTGATTTCGGTCAGATCTGCGGGCCCGTTACCCTGCAGAGTTTTAACCGATTCTAAGACTTCAAGCGCATTACCTGCTGTCCGCCCCAGCGGCTGGTTCATATCTGTTAGCAGGGAGCACATTCTTCTGTCCATATTTCTGCCGATTTCCATCATCAGCCGCGCCAGTTTTCTGGCATTAGACTTTGTTTTCATGAAGGCGCCTGAACCGCATTTGATATCCAGGACAAGGGATTGAGCGCCTTCGGCAAGCTTTTTGGACATTATGCTTGCTGCGATAAGAGGTATTGACGGGACGGTTCCTGTGACGTCCCGGAGGGCATAGAGCTTCTTATCCGCGGGAACGAGGTTTGTTGTCTGGCCGGTGATTGAACAGCCGCATTTGTCGATGACGGAGAGGAATTCCTGAGTGGAGAGATTGGCGCGGTAGCCGGGTATGGATTCCAGTTTATCGAGAGTACCCCCGGTTATGCCGAGCCCGCGTCCGGAAATCATCGGTACGGCTACATCATGGCAGGCAACAAGCGGAGCAAGGACGAGTGATACCTTGTCGCCGATTCCGCCGGTTGAATGCTTGTCGGCAGTGGGGAGTTTGATAGAGGACGTGTTGATGAGATCGCCGGAGTGCATCATGGATTCGGTTAGAATAGTAGTTTCACCCGGGGTCATGCCTTTGAAGAATACGGCCATTGCAAAGGCGCTCATCTGGTAGTCGGGGACTGAACCTTCGCTGAATCCCGAGACGAGGGTTCGAATCTCATCTTCAGACAGCTCTTCGCCGTCTCGCTTTTTTTCAATTATCCACTGTGAGAGCATGGAGGAAGTTTAAGGGAAGCAGCACAGAGCTGAAAGCAGAAAGTGGGAAAGCCGCAGGGACTAATCACTTATCATTCAGGAATGGTATGGGCGTCGGGCAGGGTAGGAGCCCACTATTCTGAGGCTGGCGCTTTTTTTTCCGGCTAATCTGAGGGCTTCCTTCACGCTGGCTTTGTCTGTGCCACCTTCGATATCTACAAGAAAAGCGTATTGACGAGGGCATCCTCTGATCGGTCTGGATATTAGTCGGCTGAGGTTGACATTCTGCGACTTGAAAGTCTGCAGGAAGTCGCACAGCCCGCCTGGTGTGTTTTGCACGCGCACTGCCAGAGTGGTTTTCTTCAGTTTTTTCGGTTGAGTGTGCGTTCCCGATAGAGCAAGAAAAAGTGTCACATTCGGGATGTCCGCTTCGACGGGATACCGGAGCACATTCAAGTTGTAGAGTTTGGCCAGTTGTTTACTGCCAAGCGCGGCGGCATTCATTTCGCCGGCGGCACGCAATGCGGCTGCGGCAGTGCTTGCCACGACTCTGCGTTCAACTCCCTTAAGGTTTTTCTTGAGCCATGTATCGCAGTGTTCGAGCGGAGCGAAGTGAGAATAGAGTGTCTTTATCTGTTCACCCTTGCGGCCTAGCAGAGCGATATTGACATTAAGGGTGAGTTCCTCCTCAATGTGGATGGACGGCTTATTTTCCAGAAGGATGTCAACGGTCTCATAAATGGCGCCGCCTGAAGAATTTTCGACAGGCACTATCCCTTTGCGATTCCGGCGGCCGCTGATGTGCTGGCATACGTCGAGGATGGTGGGCAAAGGCGCTTCTTTGATTTTTTTTCCGTAGCGCTTTTCGGCAACAAGATGCGAAAAGGTTCCCATGGGGCCGAGGTATGCGACTTCAATACTATCGGAATTTTGCATTTTCATTGTTCTGCCTTGAGATATTTAGGTTTGAATGTACGGTATCACGGTGTGGATCGAAGGGGCAAGAGGGAAAAGGACGAAAGACTTCAGGCTACAGACCGAAGTAAGGAAACTGCGGAAGTCGCTAAGGCTAAAGGATGCGAAAGGGGAAAGGAGAGGTGGATCAGTACATAAGCAGCGCTAAGAGGGCCAGGCTTGACAAGCGGATGGAGAAGCTGGGGATTAACGAAGACGACTTGGAGGAGCGGTTTATCCTGGGCTCCGGGAAAGGCGGACAGAAGATCAACAAGACGGCTTCGTGTGTTCAGTTGCGGCACGAAGGCTACGGAATTGAGGTGAAGTGTCAGAAGTCGCGTTCCAGGGCGATGAATCGGTATTTTGCCCGAAAGGAGCTTTGCGACAAGGTAGAAGAGAAGCTTGAGGGTCGGAAGTCCGCAAGGCGCCAGAAGGAAGAGAAGATAA
The DNA here is from genome assembly GCA_964440205.1 of uncultured Victivallaceae bacterium. Classification (GTDB taxonomy): domain Bacteria; phylum Verrucomicrobiota; class Kiritimatiellia; order UBA8416; family CAYSRM01; genus CAYSRM01. The sequence goes on along the minus strand of CAYTRK010000123.1, from coordinate 3,512 downwards.
GACGACAGAAAAGGCGCAGGAGCAGAAAACAAAAAGCCAGGATGCTGGAAGAGAAGCGAAAGAATTCTGAGAAAAAGGAACGCCGCAGGAATATAGATCTCGACGCGGAGACTTAAATGGACTCGTTGTACAAAGTTATAATTCTGGCGGTTATTCAGGGGCTTACCGAATTTCTTCCGGTCAGCAGTTCGGGGCATCTTGTGCTTGCAAAGAGTCACCTTGGATTATCTGTGCCGGGCGCCTTGCTTGAGGTCAGTCTGCATTTCGGCACTTTGCTGGCAATTCTTCTTTACTACAGCAAGAGTGTCGGGAGGCTGATCGCAGGTGCGATCAAGGGCGGTAACGATTCCCGGCGATACCTGTTTGCGATATTGATAAGTATGATTCCGGCTATACTTGCGTATTTTTTTCTGGCGGATGACATTGAAGTTTTTTTTGCTGACCCGATGTTGGCAGGCGCCATGCTTTGTGTTACCGGCTTAATACTTTTGTTGCCGCGAGTTCTGTCGGGAAGGGAATGTAAGAGCATGTCTATGGGGAGGGCCCTGGCAGTAGGCATTGCACAAGCTTTGGCCATACTGCCGGGAATAAGCCGTTCGGGAATTACGATAGTAATTGCCCGTTTACTGGGTATTGAGAAAAAAGAGGCTGCTCGTTTCTCCTTTCTGATGGTTATACCGGTGCTGGTTGGTGGCAGCGCTCTTCAGTTGCGGGATGTTATCGATGGGCGGACCGGAGACATGACGGTTTTTTCCCTGTTTGTCGGAGTTGCCGTGGCGGCTGCCGTGGGGTATGGCGCAATTTCGTTGTTACTGAAGGCATTATCGAGGGAAATTTTCTGGTTGTTCGGGTTGTACTGTTTAGCTGTGGGGATATTCAGTGTTCTGGTTGAAATTCTGGGAGAATCAATCAAATGGTGATTTCTGCTATACAGAGTATTCGTTAATTGTTTATTGTGTCGCCTTTAGAACGGGCAGCAGCTTGGAGTGAGAAATATGAGTAAGGAATTAGCTTTTGTTTTGATAAATCCTCACACCATTGCGAAGTCCCGCACGGGCGGGGTCATTGCAAGGTACATTGGTCGCACAGATCTCAGGCTTGTAGGCGCCAGAATGTTTGGTCCAAGCGTGGAACTGGTGAATAAGTACTCACAGCTTGTGCGAAGCGCCGATGCTGGAGATTCAAGCGTCAACAAACTGATAGCCGATTATGTGCTTTCGGAGTATGCCCCTGATAAGGCCACCGGTAAACGACGCAGGGTGATGCTGCTTCTTTTCGAAGGCGAAGATGCTATTGCAAAAATATGGAAAGTGACCGGAGCCGCAACTTTGACTATGGGCAGCGGGGAAACAATACGCGACACATACGGCGATTACGTTGTGGATGAGAACAATACCGTCAAATATTTTGAACCGGCTGTGCTTGTAGCCCCTACAAAAAAACGTGCTGCCGTGACATTGCGGCTCTGGAGTAAATATTCAGGGAGCGACGGTGGAATAATCCATTCAGCGGTGGACATTAAGGAGGCCCCGAAAAAGGAGAGAACGCTGGTGTTGTTGAAACCTGACAATTTCAGGCATCAGAGCGCCAGGCCGGGAAACATTATAGACGTGCTGTCGATATCGGGGCTGCGCATTGTCGGCGCAAAGAAATTTTCCATGACCGTTGCCCAGGCTGAGAAGTTTTACGGGCCGGTGAAAGAAGCTTTGAAAAAGAAGTTCAGCAGTATGGGGTCAGAACGGGCTGCGAATGCGCTTTCCCGTGAGTTCGGGTTTCCGATTCCGGAAGGTGCGGTAAAACCTTTATGCGATAGACTGGCCCCTGTTTTTGCGGAAAGGCAATTTGAGAGCATTGTTCAGTTTATGACGGGTTACTCGCCCTCGGAGTGCATAGGGACGGAAAAGAAGCATGTCGGCAAAGAAGATTGTCTTGCCCTGGCTTACGAAGGCGAGGAAGCGATCGGAAAGATCCGGGAGGTTATAGGCCAGACTGATCCGAGCAAAGCGCGTCCTGGCTCGGTGCGGCGGGAGTTTGGCAGTGACATTATGGTAAACGCAGCGCATGCGTCCGACTCGGCGGAAAATGCGAGGAGAGAAATGCAGATCATTGACATGGATGAAGAAACTGTATCCGGATGGATCAATAAATACTACGGCGGGCCTATTGCAAAAGTTGTTGAGCTTGAAAGATCTTTGCCAAGGGCACGTGCGCAGATGGTTAGAAAGGTGAGGTCAAAATGGCGTCAGAAGACAGGCTGAATCCAAATGTAAGCGGCATAACTCCCTCTGTCACCCTCAAGATCAGCGCGAAAGCGAAAGAGATGGCTGCCCAGGGTCACAAAGTGTGCAGCCTTTCGGCTGGTGAGCCGGATTTCGGCACCCCGGAACATATCGTTAAAGCCGCGCAGGATGCGCTTGCTGACGGTGAGACAAAGTACTCGCCTGCGCCAGGGTTGCCGGCGCTTCGGAACGCCATTGCGGAAAAACTTTCAAGTGAAAACAGACTGGACTACAAGTCTTCGCAGATTATTGTCAGTAACGGCGCAAAGCAGTCGCTCTTCAATGTGATTCTTGCGGTCTGTCGAGATGGTGATGAAGTTGTCATTCCGGAGCCATACTGGCTGAGCTATCCCGAGATGGTGCGTGTTGCGGGAGGTAAAACGGTGGCCGTGCCTACTTCGCTTGAAAATGGTTTCAAGATGATCCCCGGCGATTTTGAGAAGGCCGTGACATCGCGCACTAAGGCAGTGATTCTTAACACACCGTCAAACCCGACAGGATCTGCATACACTAAAGATGAGTTGGAAGAGTTATGCCGGATTTGCGTTGCCAACAACATCTATATTATTGCTGATGAGATTTACGAGAAGATCGTTTACGATGGCATGGCACACACGAGCATAGGAAGTCTTTCCCGGGAAGTCCTTGAGAAGACCATAACTGTGAACGGGTTCAGCAAGTCATACGCTATGACAGGCTGGCGCCTGGGCTACATGGCGGGGCCTGAAGAAGTAGCCGCAGCTTGCCGGGGCCTGCAGAGCCACAGCACTTCAGGACCCAATACTTTTGCGCAGTTCGGGGCCATTGCGGCGCTTACCGGAAGTCAACATTGTCTTGAGGAGCGGCTTGCGGCCTTTACTGAGCGCAGGGACCGGCTTTACAAACGGCTCAATGCAATTGATGGCATCAATTGCTTTAGACCCATGGGCGCATTTTATATATTGCCTGACATTTCAAGCTTTGGTATAGGGTCAATCGAATTTGCGGAACGTCTTCTGGACGAGAAAAAGGTTGCGGTGATTCCAGGCAAGCCGTTTGGGAGGGACACCAATATTCGCCTGTCATACGCGTGCAGTCTTGACACAATCAATGAAGCAATGGACAGGATTGAAAGATTCGTGGCCGGTCTCTGATGGCCTGCCCGCCTGCTTGCGAAGCTTGCGGCGGGTCATAAGCGCTTCGGTAAAGTTTTCGGTTTTCAGTGTCCGGTGTTCGAAAGCGAAGAGAATATCC
>CAYTRK010000122.1:0-6994 GCA_964440205.1 uncultured Victivallaceae bacterium | reverse complement strand
CGCAGCAGCACTCTCCACGCTCTCGTTACGAAATTCTGTGAGATATGCGGGTTAGCTACATGCTTTCGGTACCCACAGATTTTGCGGAAGACCCTTTTTTCTTTGTAGTGAAGCCGGCGACAAAATACAGGCCGTACGTCATATGTGTAAGTATCACCCCGAGAGAAGTAAGGAGCCAGCAGAGGGGCCTCATGTTGAACGAGGCGGCCAGAATTGCGAGAAGATACAATGCGATGGTTGACAGGTAGGTTTTGCAAAGGAAATCCGATGCAGTGGCCATGGCTCCACCGATTACGATTCCGGTTACCAGGAGAGAAGGCAGTGTGTCGCTGAGTTTCCACGAAATTTCCGGAGAGGTTCTTGCCATGTATCCCCTGTGCTTCGCATGCCGTGCTACCTGGCGCAGGTGCGGCAAAAACAGTTTTTTTCTGTGGTGGGTTACTTCGATTCTGGGGTCGTAATATATCTTTTTGTTTTCTTTGTTAACAATATCCCGGCATAGCATGGAATCCTCGCCTGGCCAGCAATCTGTTCTGAAACCCTTCAGTCGTTCCAGGATATCCTTCCGTACAAAAAAATTGCAGCTCGGGAAGTCCTCGATTTCAAGGACGCGCGCAGGCGCATAGCGGCGCCTGTAATTGCCCGATACCAGCTTGCTGGAGTAGACGCGTCCGCTAAGCTTTGCCATGAAAGGGTCGTTTTGCGCTGTTCTTTCTCTTCCTCCGACCGCTCCCACCTTTGGCGAGGAGAAGTATATTACAGCCTGTTTCAGCCAGTTGAAGTGTGGAACGGCGTTGTTGTCGAGAAACGCCACGATCTCGCCGCCGGCATGTTTTATTCCGATGTTCTTCTTTTCAGACGGCTTTGCTTCTCCTGTGGGGACTATCTTGACATTTTCCGGCGCCGCGGCCGGTTTCTCCATTCGATCGGGTAGCAGTATGACTTCCCAGTCTGGGTAGGTCTGGTCTGCAATAGCAGAAAGGCATTCATCCAGAAACCTGGTTTGTTTATTGTAAGTGATGAGGATCGAAACCTCTGGTGGTTTATCGGGCATCTGCATGCTGGGAATTGACCGGTAGTATTTTAGAATTCGGCTTCTGTAGAAAATCGCAAGGGTATCCTTTACTATTTGTTTAACTGTCCGCGGTCTGACGCATCCGAAGCGGAGGTGGAAATTCAGGGTTACCGGCGATTCGCTTATCTTAAAGCCTTTTTCGTCGGCAATTACAAGCAGTTCCAGATCGAAGGCGAAGCGTTTTACAAGCATTCTTGGGTTCGTGTATTCGAGCGCCTCGCGTCTGAACAATTTTATTCCTGTTTGTGTATCGTGTACGGACAGGCCGAAGAGGCTTTTGACCATGAGGTAATAGACGCTGCTGATTATTCTTCGATGCCACGGGTAGTTAAGACGGGAGTTCTTGTGTCGTTTTGAGCCGATTACAATATCGCTGTTGTCGCTGAGCATGATTTCGAACATACGGTAAGTCTGCTGCGGCGGAAGGTCCAGATCGGCGTCCAGGAACAGGACGTGGCTTCCGCTGGAATTGTTGAAACCTTCCAGGAGGGCGTAGCCTTTGCCAGAGTTGGTTTCCAGCAACACCTGTTTAACTTCGGGGAACTTTTTTGCGGTTTTTTCTATTTCAAGCGCGGTATTGTCGTTGCTGCCGTCGTCGACGGCGATTATTTCGAACGGTATATGGTCCAGGAACGTGTCGTGTACGGTTCGCAGGTTTCGCGATATTTGCGATTCCAGATTATGGGCGGGCATTATGATACTGAGTTTCCCGTTTCTCAGTACGGTTCGGGCTGCTTGCCAATCGGGATTGGGATCTTTCGGGGTATTCATCGCCGCCTTTCCGCGGTTGGGTTACGATTTGTCTGGAGATCCGAACTTTTTTGAGTCATTTTCGGAAGCAACTGCTTCTTCAATAAGCATCACTGGGATTCCATCGCGTACGGGATATGCAAGAGCGCATAACGGGTTGGCGCAGATTATCGCGGCGTCCCCTTCTTTTACGCGGGCTTTGCATTTTGGACATGCCAGTATTTCCAGCAGTTCAGAGTCTATAGATTGCATATTTTTGGCCTTCTGCACAGATTTACTGATATTGTCCTGTTGTGGTTTGACAGGCAAGGTTTTTTTTCGGAGCATTCTGCGAAGTTCTTTTATGATGCGGCGCTACAGGAAAAGATGGGGGGGTGGCCAGTAATGAGTAAATATAGACGACGGGTTGCGGAAATCCTGTTGGACCAGGCCGAACTGGATTATCATGGTTGTGAAGCGGGCAAGGACGCCTCGAATCTTCTGATTGTAAATCTTATATGGCCGCGTCCGGCTATTGCCGAGCGGACGTCCACTCAGTTTTTGCCGATGGGTGGCGCGAAGCGCCTGGACTTGAGGGACAGTGAGTGGACAGACAGGGTTTTGTTCAAGGAGACTGTGCAGGGACCTTTTGCCGTGCAGGCGAGCGTGACTGAACCGCTGGGAGAGGAGCGTATCATGGAGGCTATTGACGCGCTGGGCAAATCTGCTTTGCGCTTTGCCAGGGATGCCGCGGGGGACATGGCCGGGGGAGGCATTGCGGGGCGGCTGGCGGAGGTTCCGTTCCATGGTATTTCGGGTCTGTTGAAATACGGCGATTTTGATTATGCTCAGATTGTGGCCTCAGGTTCGGCGGAGCTTTGCGCGGACGATGATTGGGGCGAAGGTGATTTGAGGCGCATTAAAGTTCCGCTTCGCGTTCCCCGGAAGGTATATTCAATGAAGAGGACAGAGGAACATGGCGAGTCCCGGCTTCGGCGGAGGGCGGTTCTGGAGAATGGCCAGGACAACGGTTTTGTTTCTTTGTCGGTGAGGATGTATAATTAGCCTGTGCAAAAAGCCAAGATGGCAGAGGGTTGGGATGCTGATTTTGAGACGGATTATGTGTTACGGTTTCGGTTTAATTCTGTTGCCGGTTACGGTGTTAATTGTGACGGGGTGCGGGTCGGGTTCTTACGGGGATGAAATGCGAGACGAGGCCCGGTCTCTGCTGAGGGATGCCCGTGAACATCGGCAGGGCGGCAATTTTGACAAGGCGCTTGGCGCGTATTTAAAGGCTATAAAGGCAGATCCGGATTGCGCCCGAGCGCATTTCGACTGTGCAGTCCTGCTTCAGGACGATTTTTCTGATTACGTGGGGGCGATATATCATTATCGGCGGTATCTTGATTTGAAACCTGACACTGAGAAGAGGGAAATGATAAAGGAACGTATTCGGGTTGCATTTCAGTCTCTTGTCGGGAGGCGGTCCAGGCAGGGTGAGGGCATTGAGGAACGAGGACGCGAGCTTTTGCGCGAATATGCTCAGCTTCGCGAGGAGAACGCGCGTTTGAAGAAAGAGGTTGCGGTGTTGGAAGCGAAGCTGGAACGTTCAGCCGCAGGAGGGCGGGGCACGCCCGTGACGGGCGGAGTTGCCGACGGTTCTGTCTCTTCTGTCGGAGGCGGGGATGTTTCGGGAGACCGGCTATACAGGGTGAAGGGCGGAGACAATCTGACACGGATTGCGATAAAGATGTACGGTAGCTCGGAAGGAAGCGAAAGGATTTTTGAGGCGAACCGCGATCGTCTTGATGATCCCGACGACCTGAGGGCCGGCCAGATACTGGTGATTCCGCGGTAATAAGCGCGGGACATTAAGAGATTTTTCTGAGATTATAAAAGGGTTGAGGTCTTTGGCGGCGTTCTCTTGACAAGATGACAGATATCAACTGGAGGAAGATATGAGCACAGATTTTTTTGATGATGATTTACTGCAGAAAGATGACGAATCATCCGACGGACAACAAGGCGAAGATGTTGAAAAGGAAGCGGCTAACGAGACATCCGCAGCGGAGATGACGAGGCACAAGGAGGAGCTTTCTTCCAAGATGGCCGGCGCTACGCGCGAGCTTGAGCTTCTTCGCCGGAAGCAGGAGAGCCTTGAGAAAAACAAGAGCGCTCTTGAAGAACTCTCGAGAAAGCAGGATGTTTATGATCGCGACAAGAAAGCAATGATCGAGAAATTGCGGAAGGGGGTCGTGCTTCTGGAAAAGGAGCAGGTGCAGGCTTCCCGGATGGAGGAATTGTTCGGTCAGACCCGGAAAAAGTTCAAAGAGATGCTTTCCGAGGTTGAGGGAATTGACGAGAGCCAATGGTCCAATGAGCATTTCAGTTCGGAACTGGAGGATGCTTTGTCGGTTGTAGAAAATGCACGGCTGGCGTACAACAAAGCTTTGTCGCGGATTGAGGCCACGAGTTGGCACAAAGGGACAGTCGATGCTCCTGCCAGGGCGGAAGCTCCGCCGTCTGAGAATGTGAGCGGGGTTCCGGGCAACAGGTTCGCAACCTGGCTTAAGCTGGGTGTGGCTTTCAGTCTGCCCTTCGGGGCGCTGCTGGTTCTGTTATTTGTGGCCTGGTTATGGGCTACCGGTTTTTTCAGGGTTTGAAGTGTGATGGAGCAAGTATTGTGCAGTGAGGTACAGAAGTGAACGGAGTGTTCAGAAAGCATTCTGAGGTCGGGAAGCGAATCAAGGACATAGAGAAAAGCATGTCTGCGATTGATGCGGAGATCCGGTCGCTGTCCCGTGAACTGAGCCGGGAGGAGAAGAATCCGGGCGGAAAGGCCAGGGAAAGGACTGATGTGGACGGCGGGGCGTCTGTGAGATCGGCTTCGGAGGGCAGTGGCGCTGCCTCTTCGGGACGGGAAAGGGAGCGAATGTTTCGCGGTTACAATGCGGAGACAGAACGGGACTCAGGCGGACATGCGAATGTGCGCGAAAGGTCTGGCAGTCCGGGAAGTTCTGTGCCGGACAAGAAGCTTATAACTTACCTTGCCAGCAAAGATTTTCAACCTTCGCGTCCATTGAAGCACCAGCGGAGGATTCAGCGCAACAGGGCAATAATAATGTTGCTGATTGTCGGTGTGCTGCTTGTATGGCTTATAGGCAAGGCGTTTCTATCCTGAATGGATCAGGCTATAGGAATCTGTAAAAAGATACGTACAGTCTGTCTCGTTTGGTTATAGGATGGTGAACGGTGACTCTTTTCCGGACTGTGCCGAGGCTGTTTCTCAGCACAAGAGTATATTCTTCGAGGTTGTCGGGGCAATCGACTCTTGCTACCTGGCATGAGAGCGGCAGGGAACTCCAATGGCGGTGGTCGGGAGTTTCCAGTGAGAACAGGATCAGCCTTAGAATTTCGCCCAGGAAATCATTTTTATCGCTAACCGCATCACTGATGGCGTCTTTTGCTATTATTCGGGCGATTTTCTTTGTTTCTTTCATTGCGGCTATTTTCCTGTTTGTTTCTTTGCGAAGGTCGTGGGTGTTGACCAGTTCGTGGGTGCGCCCGAGGTAACGGCCGCGGCAGAACACTTCTGCGTATCCTCGGGGCGGGGCGCTCAGCGTATTTTCTGTTTCCAGTGCCGCTTTTCCCGTGAGTACGAAGCACACCAGTTCGTTTTGTCTTTTCTGTCTATTGACCCGGCTGCCCGGCGCATTGAACTGGCCGTTCATTGGATTCACGGAGGGTTCGTCGAGGAGTTCGCTGGTTTTTCTGTACTGGAAGACTGCAGCCTCGTGTTCGCGTGACAATTCGAAGCAGACGCCGGCAACGTACCTGCTGAACGGGTCGTCGGGAAAATCCTCGAGGCTGTCCAGTCTGTACACGATATTGCGGGCTTCCACTGCGGCGTCTTCCCACATTTCTCTTGCGAGGTAATTGAATGACAGGAAGGTTCTAAGCATTGTGCGTTCGTAGGGAGTTCCCCGGAACGCGATTACAGAATCGTTTATAAGCATGCTTTCCGTGCTTCGCGACAGGCTGTAGTAATCCAGCTGTTCAGCGAGGGAGACTGCCTTGAGCCATTTGTGTGTTGACTCTTTGTACTTGTGGAGCGCCTGAAGGGCGGAACCTTTTTCCATAAGCCACAGGACCCTGTCTGTCTTTCCGGGGGGGGTATTGGACAATATATTGCTTGCGGCCGCAAAGTTTCCTGAATAGTACTGTTGTCTTGCGGCGGACAGCCGTGTTCTTGCGCAGCCTGTGGAAAACAGCGCCGCTGCCGTGCAGGCCAGCATCGCGGTATGCAGCGCCACCCGGGGGCCGGCGAGCAGACGCGACTGTGTGTGGAATCTGTTTAAGCTGCTGTGCATGTCGCAGATGAAGCAAAGTGCGGGAGTCTTACCAGCCTATAATCGGTTTGCTGGCCCGCCGCAGTCTCTGCACCTGTTTGCGCAGTTCGATAACGCCTGTTTCAAGGTCGGTTACCTCTACGGTGAGCTGATAGAAAACGTCCTTTTTTTCTGATACTCGCACCTGTCGCGGTGAGTTTTTTTCGATCTCCGTCAGGGATCCGGTCAGCATGTAATCGGCGCCGAGTTGCTTGCCGATCTGCACGCGGTTTTTTTCGGTGGCATTAGCAAGCTGGTATCCCTGTTCCTGGAGCAGTTCATTTCGTCTGCTTGTATTGACGAAGCGCATGGATGTATCATTCATCAGTTTTGTGGTGAGAGTATCGGCAAGGGCCTTGGTGTCCAGATGGGTTTTGGTTCTATTCTGTATGCCAAGTTCTGCTATGAGGGGTTTGTCTCCGGAATTTTTCGGAAAAGGGTGCGAAGTTATTTCGTTGGCCATTTTATTTGCCAGAGAGAGAAGGTCCTGTTGGTCATATTTCGCGCTCAGAGCTGCGCTTTTTTCCGGGTCGGTTTCTCTTACCGATGCTCTGAACGCGGCGCATCCTGTTCCAATTCCCGCGCAGAGAGCTGCGCAGATGACGGTTTTACCCAGCGTTCCTGTAATATGCATAATACACTCTCCTTACTGAATTATTTGTGTAATAATACTACAAAGATCCTGCATTTGGGAAGAAGAATGTGCAAAAAGCAGCGGCGAAGAATTTTTCCGGCGACAGGTGGCAGACCATGTTTGCGCCGTGAGGGGAGGCAAGAAAGTGGGAGGGAAGGAGATAAGAAG
>CAYTRK010000121.1:0-7001 GCA_964440205.1 uncultured Victivallaceae bacterium | reverse complement strand
AGCCGGGAATTTTCTTTCACCCCCCCTGGCAAGATGGCCGTCGGGCTCCGGTCGCAATGCGCTGGAACTTTGAATTGCCGAAAAACTAGGCCGCATATCTCACAGGATTTCCTTGCTCGCAGCAGGAATTTTGTGAGATATGCGGGGTAGTGCCGAGAAAACCGGAGTGTTGATTTTGAAAGACTTATGACTGCAAGCGCGAAACGAACACCAGGTTCAATGTTCGGGCCATTCAAGCACCGAAATTGAAGAAGGCGGTGCCTTGTGTTTTCAAGTCCGCGGCGAAGAGGAAGCCACTGTTGGGATGGTCTTTCAATTCCTGGTCGTTCATGTGCTGGCTTGCGGTGGTTATGTAGAGCGTTTTCAGGTCGGGTCCGCCGAAGCTGCACGAGGTAACGTTTTTTGCGCCGGGTACCTGCACGGTCTCAATCGTTTTGCCGATTCGGGTATCCCAGCATCGTACGCACCCTCCGCCATAATGGGCAGCCCAGATGTTGCCGTCGGAGTCTATTGCCAAGCCGTCCGCACCGCCGTAGTTTTCGGGTACCGTGATTATGCTTCTCCTGTTTGAAATTGACCCGGTATCCAGATCATAGTCAAATGCATCAATGCTTCGGGTTGGGGTGTCGGAGTAATACATTGTTCTCGAATCCGATGTCCAGAGAAGGCCGTTGGAGGTGCTTACATTCTGAATCATCGGTTGTACGCTGTGGTCGGGATCGATGCGATAGAGCGTGCCGGTTTTTTTTGGCCGCGATATCGACATGGTTCCTGCCCAGAGACGTCCGGCAGGGTCGCATTTGCCGTCGTTGAATCTTGTGTCTTTTCTGTCTGATTCGATGTCGACAATTCTGTCGACATTACCGCTGTCAAAATCAACCGTGTAAATGCCGTTCTGCAGTGCCGCAATTATGCCGCCTTTCCTGCGGGGAACCACGGTACCCACCATTTCTTCGAGCTTGAGTTCCCGGTTTTCGCCTGTTGACGGATCAAATATAAAAATTGTCCGTTCATTTATGTCGACCCAGAGCAGGGTATTTTCTTCTTCAACCCAGAAAGCACTTTCTCCGAGGGAGGTTCTTTTTGTTACAACTGGTTCAGCTTCGATAGACATCTTCCGCACCTTCTATTCTCTAGCAAACGCAAGCCTCAAGATCCTGTCCAGTAACACATCATACGACAGTCCACCTTTTTCCGCCGATTCAGCGAACTCATCGCCTTGAGCAATTTCGGGATTTCCGTTAGCTTCCACTATATACAAATTGCCGTTACCGGTCAGTCTGCAATCGAATCTGGCGTAACCGTCGAGGTTGAGCGCGCGGTAGGCTCTTTTGCAGATGAGCGAGAGTTTGTCGGACATTTCCGCAGCCAGTCCGGTTGCAAAGCCGTTAGCGATGCCCCATTTCTTCCTGTAACCTTCATCCCACTTCGCTTTGAACGTGGCAAACCGTGGCACGTCGGAAGCCATGTTGCGAAATTCCATTTCCCTGACCGGGAAGGCCCGTAGGCGTTTGTTGCCAAGTATGCTTATGTAGAGCTCTTGCCCTTCGATGTATTCTTCGGCTATTGCGTTCATGTTCATGTTCTCGTGAATAAAATTGACCCTGTCGAGTAGTTCTGTCTGGTCTTTTACGTGGGATGCCCTTGCTATACCGGTTGAAGCTTCTTCTCTCAGAGGTTTTACAATGAGAGGAAACTGCAGTTTTGAAGGAATCCGCACTTTCCGGTTCTTGCGGAGAGTATGGAATTTTGGAGTTTTTATTTTGTGGTAGGAGAGGATCTCCTTTGACAGGGCCTTGTTGTTGCAGATGATCAACCCGTCGGTGTTGCAGCCGGTATACGGAACCTGCATGAGTTCGAGGAAAGCCGGGATGTTCTTGTCAAGATGGGCTTTACCCGCAAAGATTTCGGTCAGGTTAAAGACCACATCCGGCCTCTCGTCAGTGAGCTTTTTATAGAGCGGTCCGACGTCATCATGAAGTCCCATGAATTCGACCCTGTGCCCCATAAACTTCAGGGTTTCGATAACTGCGGCTTCCGTATACCAGTCTTCTTGTGCAAATTCTTCGGAATAATCATATTCGGGGGGGTGATTTGTGTCACTGTCAAAGATTACAAGGACGTGCATTCTTTTCTTCATTTTTTACTTTTCCTGAATGTGCCGGTATAGATGTAATTCATGATCAGCGTTGTAACATAAGCCGTAGTTCGCAGAACCACCTGTTCTTCCGGCAGGTTGCAGTACAGGTGAAGTTCGCGTGATCGCGTGGTCAATTCTTTCAACAGGCGGTCAATAAAATATTTTTTCTCGCGCGTGTAAAGAGAAACACAGTCTATCAACTGCTTTCTGTATTTCATAAGCACTGAGTCGCCTTTAAGTGAATGTTCAGTCTTTTCATTACTGAACAGGCTTTTAAGAAAGAAATCGTGGAAATCGGGATAGTCCTCGGCGGAAAACTCGCGCTTGCGTTTGTAATAGGTTCGCAGGGTGGCTCGCATTTTTGAGGCTTCCCACATCTTTGTGCCTGTTTCTTTTGGTGGAGGACGCCTGCCGACTTCTTTCATCAGCCAGTCCACGTATTCGAGCTTGTCGAGAGCTTTCCAGCCTTTGTAGCGTTCGCGCCAGTTTAACCTGGGGGTGAGCCAGACAGCGAAAGTCTCGGCAAAGTCTTCGTCTGGATGATACTGCGCATACCATTCATCAAGATGCCTTACGAAACGTTTGCTGTACGGGCGGTACTTATACCTTTCCGGATATTCGAGCGAAAATTGCCCGAACAACTCACGCCATTTCTTGCGGCGGTACAGCCGGTAGGCATAGTTGATGGTATGCCCTGTTTCGTGTCTAAGAAGCTGCATACAGTTTTTTTTGTCTCCGCCTTCTACTTCCAGCATCATTTTGCGTTCGAGATTTGAAAGCCGCGGATGAGCGAGGAAGAACGGGATGCCGACGACCGGTTCGTCGTCAGGACACATCCACTCGTCCGCCAGAAAACACTCGGGTTTGAATGAAATGCTTTTCAGGTCCAGTTCTGCGTAGAGCTGTTCGATACGCGGCTGAAGCCATGAGCCTTCGATAGCGACCCCGAGGTCCTTGATTCTCAAATCGAGCAGCTCATCGTCTTTCATCTTCGAGAGCCCTTCGGTATTTTTCTGCCTGGCCTTCATGCTCTTCTCCACTTCAATCGGCATTGGAATTCTACCCTGATACCGCTGATCTTTTCAATACATAGCTGGCAAGCGGGTAATCCGCATATCTCACAAAATTCCTGCTGCGAGCGCAGATAGCGCCCCCGCAGCAGCGCTCTTCACGCTCTCGCTACGAAATTCTGTGAGATATGGGGGCGCAACTGTTGGTCCCATTCGACGTGGGAGGTCTCAGGCAGGCATGGGAGGCCGGGCTGTCAGAATCAGGAGCACAGGTCTAAAACAAGCGTTAAAAGTTTGACAATAAGTGCGGCCAAGCGGTATTTTACTTGTGTAATCATGAAACATAAGAAGCAGATTCCACAATCGGTGATACGTCGTCTTACGCGGTACCTTTCGCAGATCCAGGTTTTTGGTGATGCGGGCAAGGAGTGGGTATCGTCGCAGGAACTCGCTGAGGCGCTGGATCTGACCAGTTCAACTGTGCGCCAGGATCTTTCTCATATTGACGTCTTGGGTGTTTCGCGCAAAGGGTACGAAATCAAGCAGCTCGAAAAGAGCCTTAAGAAGGTACTTGGCGCAGACCTTATATGGAATGCGGTGGTAGTAGGGGCCGGTAACCTGGGACGAGCTCTTGCAGCTCACCAGGATTTCTCGCGGAAAGGCTTTCACATATGTGCTATAGTTGATAAGGACCAGAGCAAAATAGGGAAAAAAGCGGGATCTCTGACTGTCCAGCCGTTGCGGAAACTGCCGATCATGGTTGGGGAAGAGAATATCACCATAGGCATCCTGGCGGTTCCGGAATCTGCGGCGCAAAGTGTGGCGGATATTCTGATAGCGTCGGGGATCAGCGGAATCCTGAACATGTCACTGGCTCACATAGTCGCACCGTCCAGAGTGCCGGTTGTGAATGCCAGGATGGTTGCCAGCCTTCAGGAATTGTCACACGCTGTGATGTCGAAACGCCAGGGGCCGTGAGCGTGAATCAGCCAAGCCTTTTACGGAGAGAGGCAAGGGTGGTCAGGTGGTCCTTTTCTTCTGAGATTATCTCGTCTATCTTTTCAACGTCGGCTTTGTTTGCAACGTTGTTTCTGATTCCCAGATAAAAGACGATGGAATCTTTCTCCAGTCCTACGGCCGTCTGAAGGATGTCTTTGAGCGATTCATCTCCTGTCAGCGAAGCAGTGACTGAAACGGAACCTTCGCCGCCATGCGCATCTGCAGCAGTATGCAGGTATGTCACGCTTTCCAGGTAGGGGTCGAATTCCGAATCAACTGTCGACTCGGTATTGGCGGCGCTTCTCATGTTTTGAAAGGTCGCCTTGTGGTCGTCTTCCATCCCGGCGAGGTCCTGCAGGATGCCCGCCGTTTTCGGATCGGCCTGAAGGCTTGAAGCTTTATTGTAGAAAGCTGCCCCATTTTCTTCAATTCTAATGGCTATTTCGAATATCTCGTCAAGGTTGTATTTAACACTCATGTCGGTAAAATACCTTTTATTGCTGTTTCTATGCAAGGCGGAAGGCCGGTTCGTCAGAAATATTTTTAACGATGTCCGCCGCAGCCTTCTCCTGTTGTTCTGTGCCGGTTATGCTGATCCACACGCATCCTTCGGCTCCATTGACTCCGCCGGCTGCGCAAAGCCTTGCCTGTACGCCGGCAATAAGATTAAGCGCCTCAAGTTCAGTAACTATTTCACCGGGAACGGGAAGCAGCCTGGGCCCTGACGAGTCCGGTTCGTTTAACTGCGCAGCCACACTGTCGATATCGTCAGTGATTCGTTTCTCAAGACCGACTGGCACATACAGCTTTGTTCTTCGGCCAACTACCGCCTGCATAGCGGCAAGTATCGTCCCGCCTTTCGGGTGGCCGATAAGAATCCCTGCCTTGCCCTTGGCGGCATCGAGAGTATTTGCGCCCTTGAAAATCACATCCCCCTTGCTGAGGCCGTCCACGACATCAAAAATTGTTTTTCCCCGCTTCCACTTTCCTTGCTCTATAACAACATCCCCCGGGAAGACCCTGTCGGACAGCCGACCCGATCCCTCAGCTTCGCCGGACGCGGGCATGGTGATGCCTCGGAAAAAGTTATCAGGAGAAAAATCGACGTCCTCGCCTGTACATTTGAGGATCTCCTGCGCAACGCAGGCGTTTGTGGTTCCGGCCACTACAACTACCGTGCCGCTCTCAAGCGCCTGCTTTACCGCTGGCAGTTTCGCGGCAGCCATACCTATCAGGCGTTTTCCCGATGCAGGCGTAATGACAAACTGTTTCATACTTCGCCTTTCCTAATTGGTGAATTGTCGGTTAGTTTGATATTCATTGTTATATATGTCACTCAAAAAATCGGGTTTAAGTTTCTCTGATTCCTGTTATGGTAACCGGATGGAAAAAGGAGACCAGATAGAAGTTGATGTAGAGAAAGTCGTTTTTCCCGGAAAGGGACTTGCGAGGTTGGACGGTTATGTTGTGTTTGTTCCTGGCGTAATTGAGGGTGAACGCATAAGAGCCCGGATTACAAGAAGTAAAAAGAAATATGCTGAAGCGGTTCTGGAAGAAGTTCTGAAACCGTCGCCGGCCAGATCTGAACCGGTTTGTCCGATTAATGACAAATGTCCCGGCTGTTGTTACCAGCACACCAGCTATGAGCGCGAAATTGATATCAAGGGCAAACAGTTTGTCAATTTTCTTGAACATGAGGCCGGACTGAATGTGCCTGAGGGCATTGACGCGGTGCAGTCTCCGTCATGCACAGGTTACCGCAACAGGATTACACTCCACATTGCTGAAGGTTCAAACGGGACTTGCCTTGGATATATCGGGTATGACAAACAATCTGTAGTTGAAGTGCAGTCTTGTCCGCTGGCGTTGCCGGAAATCAATGACTTTATGGCCAGCTTACTATCGGACGCCGATTTTATGTCATCGTTGCCGCGAGATGGAACGGTGATGCTGCGCCACAGTCCGGTTTCGGGTACGTATTACCTGGTAAAAGAAAAGAAACGCCAATCGGTTGTGCGCGCCGGAATTTCCCGAAAATATATTGAGGAAGACACGGTGATGGGCCCGATAAAGGCGCCTCTCAAGGGCTTTTTTCAGGTGAATGTTTCTGTATTGAATATGCTTCTGGAGTGCGTGGCTGGCATTGTGCGCGATATTGAGCCTGCATCGTTTGTAGATGTCTATTGCGGGTCCGGACTTTTTTCGATAGCCGCCGCTTCCGCCGGAGTTGCGAATGTGCTTGGTATAGAAGCGGACACTTCGCTGGTAAAGGCTGCAGAATTGAATTGCCGGGAGAAGGGACTGGATAACGTTACTTTTCTTGCCGACTCTGCGGGTAATGTTCTGGGTAACGCGTTAGATTGCGTGGATTCGAGTGGGACCATGGTTCTTGTCGATCCCACGCGCCACGGTCTCGAACGACCGGTCAGGGACGCGCTTATCTCCAGCAGGCCTAAATGGGTAATGTATATATCCTGCGCTCCAGACAAGCTGGCGCGCGATCTTAAGCCTCTGGCGGAAGCAGGCTACCGGATCGAAAAGGCTCGTCTTTTCGACATGTTCCCGCGTACGCCGTATTTTGAGTCCGCAACCCTGCTGCAACTCGAAGGTTAAGGCTGGCGTATTTGGTGAGGGGGAAGAGGGAATATGTCAGAAGTTTTTTTTGATTGATGCGTAATAGTTGCTGTTTTCCTTGAACTGACCGAAGAAGGTGTGGTCGTGTTTGCCTCCGAAGATGTTAGCGCCTGCGCCGACTTCGAGGTTATCTCCGAGTTTATATGTGACAACCGGCCTTGAGTAGTAATCTTCATCGGTTGGCGAATAGTATGTGAAGAGCGAAACTATGAGATCGT
>CAYTRK010000120.1:0-7031 GCA_964440205.1 uncultured Victivallaceae bacterium | reverse complement strand
TTCGGGCACATATAAAGAACCGAATTAACCCACAGATTCTGCTGAGGAGGCATATTTTCATAGTGTCCAAAATGGAGGCATTCAAAGATATATAAAAATCATCCAGGTTCATCTCTCTTTTTTTTGTCACGTATAAGAGCTTCCGCAATCAGAAAATCCAACCGTGTGTCAATATCTACTGAACGTTCCTGGGGCATGAGATAACCATAGGATTTTTCTACATTGGACACTTCCTCTCGTTTGAAAAATTCCGCCCGATAGATATACACGGCTCCGTTTGGCCTGTGGTATGTGTGTCCCTTTGTCAAATGCTTTTCTTTGAGGGGGTTGCGTCCGACAATCTGTTTATGTTCATTCATCTCCAAAATCCAGTCCAATGGATGATCAAACTCGTTTACACTGCACACAAAGTCAGCATGTTTTTCCCGGAAAAGAGCCACGGCGCCATCAATGTCCTCCGCCGTTCGCAAAGGAGAGGTGGGCTGCAACAGACAGAATTCCTCCAGACGCTCTCCCGTTTCCTCAAGAAACCGCACTGCGTGCAGCAATACGTCCCGCGATGTGGCGCTGCTGTGACTCAATTCCTTTGGACGCATAAACGGAATTTCCGCTCCCGCTTTTTTCGCAATCTCCGCGATATGGATATCGTCAGTTGAAAGAACTATCCGATCAATGGCCGCGCTTTTAGTTGCCGCATCAATCGTATAGTTAATCAAAGGAAGCCCATCTAACACCCGAATGTTTTTCCCCGGTAAGCGCTCGGAGCCTCCTCTCGCCGTAATGATCGCGATCATGCTTCTGATTCCCCAAGGTCATAAAACGCTTTCTTTAAAATCCCAACTAAATTAGTCGAGATCAATTTTTCCGTAATTCGATATGCGACCCCTTCCCTGGCGCAAGGATGCGCCATGCGATTAAGCGATTCCCTGAATTCCGGATCAATTGCTTTCCGAAGGGCTTTCCAGATGTCTTGGCGGTCTGGCCTGCAATCCAGAATGCTGGCTACCCGAATACGCCCTTTTTGCCGATCCCCTATATTCACGGTGGGCACCCGAAAAACCGGAGCCTCCAAAATTCCGCTGGAACTGTTTCCGACCACCGCGTCACAATAGTTCATAACCGACAAATATCGCTTAAGGCCAAGAGACGCCACCGCCAGGCAACGTGTCCCGCGAGATTTCACATAGTCATCTATTTTCCGATTGATTCGCTGTCCATTCGTATCCGCGTTCGCCTTGGTAAATAGAATGCGATGTTCTCGAAATTTCTCTAACGCGGCAATTAATTCGTCAAACTGTGCTCCCGAAGTGTCTTTTTCCAGAGTGACCGGATGAAAGGTCACCAGAAAATAGGGACATTCCAACGAAAACCCAATGGATTGCGACAACTCTTCCCTGGAAAGCAAGGGTGTATTTTGTATGTTTTCAACGCCCAGCGCCCCCACATTATGGACCTGGGCCGGGTTTTCACCCATCCGGACGATACGTCGGCGATACGCTTCACAAGTCGGAAAATGCAGATGGGACATTTTGGTAATTGAATGGCGGAACGCTTCGTCAACGGCCCCCTCCGTAGTTTCCCCCCCATGGATGTGAGCCACCGGTATCATCAGAACTTGCGCGGCGGCTACCAGGCAAAAAGTCTCATACCGATCCCCTAACACCAACAGCATATCAGGCCGGATGCTCTCCAACGCTTCTGCAAAGACTGTCAGCGCTCGCCCCATTGTTCGACATGTCCCCAGAGGCGAGTCATCATCATCCAAAATATCCACAGCATGCTCGACGGGAAAACCGTCGGCTTCAATTTCCGTGTATGTATTTCCAAGTCTTTCCGATAAGTGACTTCCACTTACCAGAAGTGTCAACTCCAGCGTATCCTCTTTCCGGATTTCCGCGGCCACTCCACGTAGCAGCCCCCAATCCGCGCGGGTGGAGGTAAACAAACAGATTTTACGCTTCAATGAAGTCGTCCGGTTCATAGTTTCGAGTGGCTTTTTGACCAATAAGGGAATCCCAGCACATAGGGGAAATCCCGGTGCCCGGCCTTTTGGTGGTTAGATTATCCGCAGCGAACAGCTCCCCTATCGAAATCGCCCTGGCGGCCACGATGCTTTTACGCACAATGGGCATGTTTTTTCTTTCCGAAGCGCTTGGTTGTTTGACACCATCCCCCATACACTTTTCCACATTTCGTATCGCGGCCACCATGGATTTAAGCTCATCCGGCTCTAAACTGGCTCGGTGATCCGGGCCTGGCAAATTTCTATCCAAGGTAAAATGTTTTTCGATGATGACTGCGCCCAACGCTACCGCTGCAATCGGAACTTCAATTCCCAATGTATGATCAGAATATCCAACTGCCACATTGAGATCGTCCCTCAATGTTAACATAGCTCGTAAATTGACATCTTCAATGGGTGTTGGATACGCTGTATTACAATGCAAGACCGTCACTGGTTCGTGTGAGCCCTTTCCACTCATCAATATTTCAAGAGCAGCTTTTACTTCACCCAGATGCGCCATACCAGTCGAAAGTATTACTGGTTTATTGCAGTTTCTGATTTTTCGCAGATAAGGAAGATTGGTAATTTCACCTGAGGGTATCTTGAAAAGATCCATTCCTAAACTTAATAACATATCTATGCTATCTGGATCAAATGCTGTGGATAAAAACCGTACACCTCTTTTATGGCAATGTTTTATCAAAGTTTTATGAGCTTCTAAATCCAATTCAAATCTACGAATCATTTCCCGCTGACTTTCGGATACACCGGTAGTAGACTCCTGATAATCTGCTTTGGGAGCCGAAAGAGTTACTGATTTCTCAGCTTTAAATGTTTGAAATTTTACATAATCCGCATTTGCTTCTGCTGCAACATCTATGAGTTGCATTGCTTGATCCAGGTTGCCATTGTGATTCACCCCGGCTTCAGCAATTACAATAATGTTTTTTTTTTCGATCATCAGTTTAAACACATAGCGCTACTTCCGAATAGCTTACAACATGCTTGGCGTTTTTCATGAATAGATCAGGCTAAACTGCCAGCGCCTTGGAAAACACCGGCTCTGCCTCAACAAAAGACTCATCGAACTTCCTGAGCTCCGCATCCATGCATTCAGGACAATAAGTATGCGTATACATAAAGCCTTGAGGACACCTCCGAAAGGAAGTAATCCATTTATCCCCGACATGCACCCTGTCACATACACAGCACTTCGTAATTAAATTATGCTCTTTCATTAGTCAATGATTAAGCATGCTGCATTCCATAGCCACATATCAGACTAAACAGGAAAAATCTGCCGATCCATCAGCATTTATGTGTGGTATGCCACTTGCTGATAGAGAGGCATGAGAATCTCAGAAGAAATGCTCTATAGAATGTTGAGTTCCAATATCAGCAAACATCAGCAAAGTATCTACGATACACAAGAAAAAATTGCCAGCGGGAAAAGAATAAACCGACCGTCTGATGACCCCTCAAGCTACGAACTCATAAAAAGCCTGGAAACTGACGCGTTTACGGCATCTCAGTATGCAAGAAACGCAAATCGCGTTAATGATGAGCTGACAATGCAGGACCAGACAATCCAGCAGGTCATAGAAGTACTGCAAAGATCCTCGGAGTTGTGCGTAAGCTCAACAAACACCACCCTGGATTCAGGAACTCTCCAGTCCATGGGAGAAGAAGTCGATCAACTGCTCAGCCAGATGCTCCAACTTGCAAATTCAAGTTCCGCCGGACGTTATATCTTTGGCGGAACAGAAACACAGACAAAACCATATGCAACCTCAGACACAAACGGCGACGGGAGAGTAGATCTCGCGGAAATAACATACCAGGGCAACCAGGAAGTACGAAACATTGAAATAGCAAGAAAAACGTATATTGAAGCCAATGTACCCGGCTCAAATCCAACAGGTTCAAATGCCGTCTTTGTAACCTCCTCAGTCAATCTGTTCGACTCCCTTATTCAGTTGCGAGACAGACTTCTTGCAGGAACCACACCATCAGTGTCTCATATGGAAAATATCGAAGACGGTCTCGAACACGCCATAAATACACTTACCCTTGTAGGAGCAAGACAGCAGAGAGTAGAAACCTCTCTGCAATTCCTTAGCAACAAAGAGAGCCTGATCCAGAAGTCCCTGGAAAAAGAAAGCTCGCTGGATATAGCAAAGGCAATGGTCAATCTATCGAAATCAAAAACCGCCTACCAGGCCGCAATTAACACAACCTCCAGCATCCTCAACCAGAGGACACTGCTGGACTACATGTAATCCCCATATTCACACAGCCCGCGCCCAAGCCATCAACAACACACACGCCCTATGCGCGGATATCAATATGATGCTTATCAGGCTCAGCCCCTGAATCGGGTTCCAATTCTTGTTCCGTTTCTGAACTCTTCTTATCTACCAGTTTTTCGGCAGTCTCGCTAAGACTGATTGCGTCTCTGATTTCCCGTGCGCTCCGCTTTTTCCCGGACAAATCAGATCGCAATCCGGAACTTCCGGTGTCATTTTTGCCCTTCTCGCCACCATCTTCATCACCATCTTCATCACCATGCAGGAACCTGTCGAACTGATCGCGCGATTTACCGCCACTATCCTTGTCCACAGGCTTCACCCTGTGCACGTCCTCTGACACATAATCAGTTCCTGACCCAATAGAGGCTGGCCTCTGTAACGGATCATTCATCTCGCTCTGTCCTTCTCGATTATTGCCTTCAGTTTAACAACCGCAAGGCTGTGAATCTGGCATATTCTCGCTTCAGACAATTCAAACAATTCTGCTATCTCATTTAAAGTCAATTCCTCAAAATAGTAAAGATATAGTATCCGCTGCTCCCTCATGTCCAACCGCCTGAATGCATTCCGAAGATTTACAAGCACGTCATTCTGTTCAGCCTCACTGGCAGGAGATCTGCCCCCTGATTTCGGAATAATCTCGGCCAAAGTCATTTCCTGCCCATCCCGGGAAACCACGCTGTAATCCAGAGAAAACAACGGCCCTGCGCGTCCCAGCAAAAGACCTATCTCGTTTGCTGTTTTTCCCATTGCCCTGCCTATTTCCGCTTCATCAGGAAACCGCCCATCGCTGTCCTGAACCTTTTCGATCATGCTTTGCACTTTCTTTAACAGCTTCCTGTCAGACCGTGTCAAGTGGTCAGCCCGGCGTAATTCATCGAGAATTGCGCCGTTGATCCTGTGACTGGCATAAGTCCTGAAGTTCGCTTCTCGCTCAGGATTAAACCTTTCTATCGCGGAATAAAGCCCCAGAATGGCGCTCTGAAAAAGATCCTCCGTCTGGACTTCCGGCGGAATACGAACCGCGAAACGCTCCAGCACTGTTCTAACCAATGGAATCCATGCTTCTATCAGGCTGGCCATTGCATTCTCGGAATCAGGATTCCCCCAATATCGCTCCCACAGCTCCCGATGTTCAAGATTATCAACTTTTACTTCCGACATTCAGCATCCCTCGCAGGTTATGGTTGAGCCCGCTCTTTCTCCGCCCCAGCCGTTTGTTGCTGCTGTCTGCGCTGCATAATTCTGCCCGCAACAAAGCGTCGCAATATGTAAATTATATAACGAAGAAACATCGCCAGGATAACAGAGCCCACACTCATAACTATCAAGGCGCGAAATATCGCCACAAGGACAGGCACTCCTTTTATCAAAGCCGATACAAGGACTATGATAAATAAACCCCCTCCGGCAGCTAAAGATAACTGACTCAAAACTCTGTTCATTAGTATAGCTCCGTCTACTCCCTGCCTGCCATTCCGGCCACACTCTCAAAAAATTCCTCGTTTGCTTTTTTCCCTGCGCCCCCATTACTCTTCCCGGATGTAACATAAGAGGCCAGTTCCCTGATGCAGGCGGCAGAAACAGCATCTCCGGCATATTCCAGCAATGGAACCCTCCTCCTGATGGAATCTCGAATCTTCTCATCAAAAAGAATAATGCCGCCAACCGGTATCTCGACTCCCAGAAATTTCATTACAATCCTGTTCAACCGCTGACTTAGAAGCTCTCCCTCATTAATAGACCGGACCATATTAATCACCATCGTCACAGCAGGCGGGCTTCCGGACTTCAGAAGTATTTTGATCAACGAATAAGCATCCATTATAGAGGTTGGCTCATTGACAACAACAACCAGCACCTCCGGAGAACCCTCCAGAAATGCAGTAACACTCCTTCCTATTCCTGCCGCAACATCTATTATGAGATAATCATAGCCGGCCGCGAATTTTATAAGATCCTCCACAAACATCCGCTGACGGGCGTTTCCCGTATCAACCATATCTGTAGAACCGGACGAAGACGGCAGAACATCCGGTCCGCCTTCTCTTGTCATGACTACTTCCTCAAGTGAAGCATCGCCATGAACAACATCCTGGATCGTACATTTCGGCTCAAGTCCCATCTGTAAATCAACATTAGCCAATCCCACATCAGCATCAAGAATAAGCGCCTTGTACCCCATCCTCACAAGACTGTACCCAAGGCCTATGGAAATCGCCGTCTTGCCTACACCACCCTTACCGCTACTGACTGCAATACATCGCAGACGGCGAGGAATACGGACGCTTGAAACCGAAGATCCGTCCTTTCTGAGTCCCGAAGCCTGATCCTCAACCATATTAAACTTCTCCTTTTCCTATCACCATGCTCGCAATCTGCATTGCGTCGGCAGACCTGATGTCTTTGGGCACCTCCTGGCCATCGGTCAGGTAGATAATCGCCGTATCAGTTTCCGAAGCGATTGCTGTGAACACAGAATGATCTCTTACCTCATCAACTTTCGTTACAATTATGTTGTCTATTCCCACAGACTGATTATAGCTGGAGATAAGCCCAGACACACTGCTGGCGGAAAGAACCGCCGGCACAAGAAGAAAAACCGAATTCGGACCTATCGTTCGCAGCATGCCTTTCATGTTGGTCAAAGCAGTCTTGTCATAGAAGTTTTTCCCCGGAGTGTCTATAAGTATCACGTCCTTGTCCGACAGCGAATC
>CAYTRK010000119.1:0-7129 GCA_964440205.1 uncultured Victivallaceae bacterium | reverse complement strand
CCGAAATGGCGGGTTTTGAAATTCCTGACGGCACAAAATTCCTGATGGTTAAAGGCCAGGCTCCAGTAGAAGACGATTGTTTTGCGTCTGAAAAACTATCTACGGTGCTAACGCTGTGGTCATACGACACGTTTGAGGAAGCAATAGAATATGTCGAAAAGATCACACGCAAGTGCGGTTACGGACATTCATGCGGAATTCACAGCACAAATGAAGACCACATTATCAATCTCGCCTTGAAATGCCACGTGAGTCGAATGATCGTCAGACAGCCACAGTGCTATGCAAACAGCGGCAACTACGACAACGGTATGCCGTTCACCATGACCTTGGGATGCGGGACTTGGGGAGGAAATATCACTACTGAGAATATAGCATGGAAGCATTTCCTTAATGTAACATGGGTTTCAAAACCAATTGAACCTGTCGTCCCTGATGAAGAGAAAATATTCTCCGACCACTGGAAGGAATTCGGCAAATAGAGCTCTTACATTATTCTATCCGCCGGTTATACAAAATCACGAAATATGGAGAACGTAATGGACACAAAAAAACTTTACGATGAGTATATGATCACAAGCATGGTAGCAGGATTCCAGCCCGTTGAGGTAGACACAGCCTCGGGTTGCGTCGTAACCGGCCACGATGGCAAAGAATTTATCGACCTGTTCTCGGGCATAGCGGTCTGCAACTCCGGTCATGGACACCCTGACGTCATCAAGGCCGCAAAGGACCAGATGGACAAACTTGTCCATTGTTGTACTTACGTATACTACAACCCGCGAGCCGGCGAACTTGCTCAGCGGCTTGCAGAAATCACTCCCGGCGAATTAAAGAAGAGCTTCCTGGCCAACAGCGGGGCGGAAGCCATTGAGGGCGCGCTCAGACTGGCCAAGCAGCATACAGGAAAAAAGGAAATCATTGCCCTGACCCACAGCTTCCATGGAAGAACTTATGCAACACTCTCCATAACGGGAAACTGGAGCCGGAAGAAAGGCGGAGGACCATATATGCCGGGCGTCTCCTTCGCTCCTGCTCCGTACTGTTACAGGTGTCCCTTCGGATACTCCGGGCCCGATAAGTGCGGACTTCAATGCGCAAAAAACATGGAACATGTGATCAACTACCATACCTATGGCGACGTTGCCGCATTCATCGCTGAGCCGCTCCTCGGAGAAGGCGGCATTATTCCTCCGCCAGAAGGATATTTCGAGACTGTAAAGGAGATCCTGGATGCTAACGGCATCCTTTTTATCTGCGACGAAGTCCAGAGCGGGTTCGGCCGGACCGGCAAAATGTTCGGGATCAATCATTACGATGTGGATGTCGACATCATGACCATGGCCAAAGGCATAGCGGACGGTTTTCCTATAAGTTCATTTACCGCAAAAGAGGATATTGCAGGAGCATTCAAGCCCGGCGACCATCTTTCTACCTTCGGCGGAAATCCTGTAAGCTGCGCCGCTGCTCTCGCCAACATCGACGTTATGGAAAAGAACAAACTCCCCGACGCTGCCGCTGAACGGGGCAAAGA
Source organism: uncultured Victivallaceae bacterium (assembly GCA_964440205.1). Lineage (GTDB taxonomy): Bacteria > Verrucomicrobiota > Kiritimatiellia > UBA8416 > CAYSRM01 > CAYSRM01. The sequence continues at coordinate 5,595 of CAYTRK010000119.1, read as the reverse complement.
ACTGATTGACCGTTTCAATTCATTGAAAGACAAGCAACCTGTTATAGGGGATGTCCGGGGCAAAGGCCTTATGATCGGTATTGAAATGATCAAGGACGATGCTAAGACGCCTGCAAGCGATGAGGCAAAAGCAGTAAGAACCAAGTGCAACGAAAACGGCATCCTGATAGGCGTAGGCGGCGTTCATCAGAATGTTGTCAGGATTCAGCCTCCGTTGAACCTCTCTTCTGATGAAGCATCAAAGGCAGCAGATATCATAGCCGAAGCCATCAAGCAGGTCTCGTAACGCTTGTTTAGCACAGGGTCAATCTGCGGGGTATTCGAGAGCCTGTTCGCTTCCCTCCAGCACGCGCAATGCGCCGAGAGCGAGAGCTTCCATCTCCAGGTTACGAGTGTAGATTCTTACCGGTGCTATGAAGTTCACCATATTCTCTATTTCGCGGACCAGCCTCAGCCAGGAGCTGAGACCACCTGTCAAAACAATGGAATCAACGTTGCCTTTGAGCACTGCAGCCCTGGCGCCTATCGCCTTTGTGATGGAATATGTCATCGACTCGAATACGGATTCGGCGTGTTGATCCCCCTGTCCTGTACGCTTGTCTACCTCCCGCATATCGCGAGTGCCAAGATGGGCCAGGACTCCCCCGCCGCCCGCAAAGGCTTTCATGATCTCTTCCTTTTTATAGCGGCCGGAAAAACATGCTTCAATAAGGGGAACAGCGGGCGCGCTGCCTGCTCGCTCGGGCGCCATGGGTCCATCGCCGCCGATGGCGTTGCCAACGTCCACTACACGGCCGCTTCTATGAGCCCCTACACTGATGCCTCCGCCCATGTGAGCCACAATTATATTGCATTTGTCATATTTTCTGCCAATTTCCAGGGCCGCCTTCCTGGCAGCGGCTTTCTGGCTCAAGGCATGGAACAGGCTCTTACGCTCTATCCACGGGACACCAGTCAGCTTCAGGGCCGGGTCAAGTTCATCAGTGCTAATCGGATCCACAACGTAAGCAGGTATTCCAGACTTCTCTGACAGCGCCTGCGCAACCTGGGGCGAGAGGTTTGAAGCGTGCTGTCCGAATCTCGACTCCCCGACGTCAGCCAGGAGCTCCGAGTTGATCAGATAGGTTCCACCACTTACAGGTTTGAGTATCCCGCTTCTTGCAGATATGGCAGCAAAATCATCCAGATCGTACCCATGTTCTTCGAGGGTAGAGGCAACGCTTTTCATAACCCGAATGAAGGCGTCCGCACCGTCTGCGCCTCCATACGGCAATGACCATTCATGCAAACACTTTCGCGCAACAAATACCGCCAGTTTTATCGATGTGGAACCCACATTGACAACAAGTATGTGATTGGCAACACTCATTTCGCAAGAAGACAGCACAAAGCTATAGACATCAGTTTCGTCGAAGCGGTGTCTACCCGGGAGGGTACGGCTACAGGCGAAGAAGCGCCGACTACAACACTTGCAAAAGTAACCTTGCCGAAGAACTGCAATGCCTTATACAGAACATTAGCTGTCTCGATCTCAGGAGCCACAAGGATATCCGCGAGGCCGGCGACAACCCCCTTCTTATTCTTTTTCTCCGCCGCCTCCTTCGACACTGCGTTATCAAGCGCAAACGGACCTTCCACGTCTGCGTCCGGAACCATTCCTCTCTTCGCCATCCTTGATACAAGCGCTGCGTCAAGCGTTGCCTGCATGGCGGGATAATTGAGTTTGTCAATTGCCGCCAGCAACGCCACCTTTGGACGTTCACAGCCAAGCCGCTTTGCAACAGTTACGGCGTTCTGGACAATTCTGATCTTCCGGTAGATATTCGGAGCTATATTAACGCCCGCGTCGGTCAGTAGCATGAGCCTCTCGCTTGCTGGGTCATTAAATACCGCGACGTGACTCAGTAGGCGGTTAGCCCTGATCCCTCGTTCCCTCGATAGTACAGCGCGTATCAAAGTACTTGTCGGTAGTTGCCCCTTTATCAGCGCATCTGCCTTGCCCTTACGGGTATATGCGGCAGCGAGCTGCGCAGCCTTGTCTTCAGATTCACACTCGGTGATGTTTACATTATCTGGCAAGTTGATGCCGGACTCTTCACACACTTCGCTAACACGTCGCGATGAACCGAACAGCGTGGCTTCCGCGATTCCCTCGCAGCATGCCGCTGAGACAGCCCGCAGAACATTTGATTCGTGGGGAGCCGCAACCGACAGGCGGTATACTTTGCCGGTCTTCTTTGTTGCCTCAATAAGCGACTCTACTTTTTCAACCATCATTATACTCAGACTTCCTCATGATGTTCTACGGCTATTCGCCCGGTACGCACCATTTCCACTATCCCAAAGGGTCTGAGCAGGTTAACAAACGCGTCCACTTTGCTTTCCAGTCCGGTCATCTCGATCGTCAGGTTATGTTTTTCCATCCCCGCTACGGTGCCCTTCATTATCTCGACAAGCTGCATCACCCGGGCAATGTCCTCGCCTTCAGCTCTCACCTTGATAAGAAGAAGTTCTCTTTCTATAAGTTCGGTCCTATCCAGATCTTCAACATCAACAACGTCAACCAGGTCTTTCAGGTGCGCAACGACCTCGCTGACAAGCTCTTCTTCGCACCGCACCACGATTGTCATTCTCGACATTGTTTCGTCTTCAAGTTCCCCCACAGCCAGACTGGTTATATTAATGCCTTTTTCCCCAAAAGACGCCGCAATACGAGCCAGCACTCCCGGCTGGTTCTTTACGAAACAGGATACCGTGTGCTTTAAGGCTTGTTTCATACATCATTCTCCCTTATTTTTTAAGGGTTACATCAATTTCAATATCAAAGGATTTTGACCCTATACTTGTTCTCGATGTTAGCGACGGCGCTTAAGGTGAGCAAGGCAAAACCCAAAAATTGGTTCCTGGAAGTAGAAGGTGAGGACACATATGGCTGAACATTCCCGCAAAGAAGACGTTTCTATTCCGGACAGCCTCCGCATGGAGAAGGTCACCGGAAGTGATATATTCAAGAGATTCAGGATACGGAACAACGAACTCGGGCCAGAGAAAATAGTACGGATCTATGATCCCGAAACAACGCGGACATGGGGGTATGTAGCTGTCGATAATCTATACCGCGGAGCTTCTCTCGGCGGCATACGAATAGCGCCGGACATAACAGCACAGGAAGTATATCATCTTGCCGCGGCCATGACCCTGAAGTCTGCAGCCGCGATGCTCCCGCTCGGCGGAGGTAAAGCCGGAATCATTTCCTCCCCTGCCTGTTTCACCGGGAATCCGACCGAGAAACGTAAATTAATACAGGCCTTCGGAAAGGTCCTGTACCAGCTTCCCGACTATGTCCCCGGGCCCGATATGGGCACATCCGAGGAGGATATGCAGGCTCTCTACGAGGTGTTTACGAAGTTATCCGGGAGTAAAGGACACGGGAGAGGAGGTGTCGGTCGTCCGCCAGAAAAAGGCGGACTACCCATAGACGAATGGGGCATTACAGCGCACGGACTTTTCGCCGCCGCACATGTTGCCGAAGAATGTATAGAGGATTTCAGCATCGACGGCGCAAAGGTGATCGTGCAGGGAGTCGGCAATGTCGGGCTGCATATTGCCCGCAAACTGGCTTCCGAAGGGGCCGTAATTGTGGGCGCAAGCGACATCAACCGGGGGCTCTACAAAAGTGACGGCCTTGACCTTGACAAAATTGCAGACGCTGTCCGCAAGCCCGAAGGACTGTCGCTATATGACGAAAAGGCCGACCACGATATTGCCCACGACAGCCTTGACCGGCTCCTCGAACTGCCATGTGATATTCTTGTTCCCGCCGCCCGGCCCGACGCCATAACCTGCGAGAACGCGGACAGTATCCAGGCGAAAGTGATACTGGAAGGGGCAAACAACCCGGTGCACGGAGTAATCGAGTATTACCTCAATCAACGCAAGGGTACTGTTTCGCTTACTGACTGGATAGTGAACGCCGGAGGGGTTATAGGTTGCGCAGTGGAACTAAAGATGGATGCTGACCCGGAGTACCGGCAAAAGGTCCTGGATCGCGGAGAAAACGGACGCGTCTACCTGGAAGAACTGGTTTACAACACGGTATCAAAAAACGTGCGCGAGATATTCGAACGAGCACGTTCGGATTCAAGCAAATCTGTCAGGGAACATGCAATGGATCTGGCAAGATCCAGACTGGCTGATGAAAAAATCAGGAAGACAGTGTGGTTATAGCCTGCCTATTCATGAAAAGCGCCAAGCCACAGCTCCATGGTATGCGCCACGACAGGCATCTCGCTGCGCCTTGTAGCTGCAGCAAACTAGGCGCGTGAATAGATACCGATGATAGGACCTTGTCAGTGTTTTATGCTGCCTATCCGGATATTGACGTTTTCACGGCGTTCAAGCCGGTCAATGCCACCGTCCTTGATCCATAAAATCCTGTCGGAGGTGGCAAGCATCTTCTGATCGTGGGTCGCTGTAATTACCGTGGTCTCGTATTTCTTGGAACATTCTTTCAGAATGTTAATAATCTCGGCTCCCGTATCAAGATCAAGATTAGCCGTCGGTTCGTCAGCAAGCATTATGGTCGGATTCATTGCCAGCCCCCTGGCAATCGCCACCCGCTGCTGCTGTCCACCGGAAAGCTCGGAAGGACGATGGTCAAGTCTATCACCCAGCCCCACTGAACTCAGGACTTCTGCGGCCCTTTCATCGGCCTGGTCGTTCGACATGCCGGAAAATATCAGCGGCAGCATAACATTGCGTCGCGCTGTCAAAGATAAAATCAGATTGAACGCCTGAAAAATATATCCGATATGGTGATTGCGGAAATAGGCCAGTTGTCTGCTAGTCTGGCTCGTAAGGTCAACTTGTCCGATCTTCACCTTGCCCGAGGATGGTTTATCCAAGGCTCCAATCATGTTGAAAAGCGTACTTTTTCCCGAACCGCTGGGCCCCATTACCGAAAGGTATTCTCCCTTGAACACCTTGAAGTCCATATTTCGCAAGGCGTAGATCCGTTGTCCGCCCATCGTGTAGACCTTACTCAGGTCCTCACATTCCACGATAACTTCCTGTGATGAAACTTCTTGCTTATCTGCCATTTCTGCCTCTATTGCTAGCCTTCTGTAATTAGCCACCGGGCTTAATCCAAACCCTTGCCATGCCCGGAATCACGCGTCCGAGCCCTTTTTGTGTCATATACATTATCAACTTCACTACATATCGGGTATCCATGAAAAGTTCAAGCTAGAACGGTATCTTTATAACCGCTTTGGAAAGGAAATTAATCCCGACTCCGAAGACTGTTATCAGCCCCATTCCGCACGAAAAGCCTGCCATAACAACCGGAACGTATTCTCTCCATTTTAGACCCATCTTTCTCTGAAAATAGTAACGACCTATAAGCGCACCTATAAACTGGGTAACCACTACATGCGGAAACGTCTGGTTCAACCCACGGATAAAACCGTAAAACGCCATGCTCGGCACGGCCACAGCATTCAGACCGAAGAAAAGGCCAAAACACACCAGCGCTCCGCTTAGCAGATAGTCCGGACGAAAAGCCTGTTCGAATGTACTGAATCGCCCCAGCGTTGC
>CAYTRK010000118.1:4018-7135 GCA_964440205.1 uncultured Victivallaceae bacterium | reverse complement strand
ATCCTCGATTTTCCTGTCAATCTTACCTATGTTCCCTTATGGCAAAACTTCAGAACTAGGATTTCACGCTTCACAATTTTATGGCCAGTGTAGCAGACCTTAGCCCGTGAACAAGCCGCAACATGTCGAGCTGGGCGACGGCTGGCATGAGAAGTGTAGCAGACCTTAGCCCGTGAACAAGCCGCAACGACGGCGAGTGGTTCCGCTGCACGGTGGATAGTGTAGCAGACCTTAGCCCGTGAACAAGCCGCAACAAACAGTGAAACCTCTCATTCAGAATCGAAAGTGTAGCAGACCTTAGCCCGTGAACAAGCCGCAACTGTGGTCCAGACCTCGTAGCGGTTTGATACAGTGTAGCAGACCTTAGCCCGTGAACAAGCCGCAACAGACTGGTGCCGGTACATGCCATTGAGGCGAGTGTAGCAGACCTTAGCCCGTGAACAAGCCGCAACTCTCTACACTCTCGTCACATAGGAGCTATCAGTGTAGCAGACCTTAGCCCGTGAACAAGCCGCAACGCCGACTTGTACGGGGCCAACTTGCGCGAGAGTGTAGCAGACCTTAGCCCGTGAACAAGCCGCAACGGCAGCAGCCGCGAATCCATAACCTGGATAGTGTAGCAGACCTTAGCCCGTGAACAAGCCGCAACTGCTCGAAGATCTCGATCGACAGACAAGCCAGTGTAGCAGACCTTAGCCCGTGAACAAGCCGCAACTGAAGGCCGTTCGGGTGGTCATAATCGCCGAGTGTAGCAGACCTTAGCCCGTGAACAAGCCGCAACCCCTTCCAGGTAGTCATCGATATTGGATGTATCCAGGTTCTTTTCAAACACGCGCACCTCTGCGGTGGGGTTGATTTTAAGGATTTGATCCGCTACAGCCCTTGCCTTGTTTACTCCGACGGTATCCATGTTGCCGCCCATTTGACGGTTGAAATTGGCTACAGAATAAGTGTCGCCGTCAGCGATTGTAAAATGATGCTTTTGACTACAAAAAGAGAATAAAGAGGCAGGTGTGTACGAGTACGGATAAGAAACCCTGTGGAATTGCTGCCTGTTTAAGCGACACGGATTATATAGAAATCAAAAGTTTTGATTCGGTGACAGGTTGTGTGTATGATGTGCCGCACAAAATCAATGGAAGTCCGCGAAGGCATAAGCAGGTAGTGAGGGAGAGGAATTACCGATGACATTAATTCAACAAGACGGCCAGGAGCTGCGGGGCACGGCCCGAAAAAATTCTGCCCTGGAAGAAGCAGAGTCGGCGGCGGCTCCGGAACAATTTGAGACACGCTTGGTCGGGACGGGGTACGCGCTTCCAGAGCGCGTGGTTCCGAACACCGAATTCGAAAAGATGGTGGACACCTCCGATGAATGGATCCGGAAAAGAACGGGAATTCACGAACGGCGGTTTGCCGCCACAACAGACCGGACATCGGACTATGCCTCAGATGCCGGCCTCAAGGCTCTGAATGCAGCCGGGATTGCCCCCGCAGATCTTGATGCCATTGTCCTCGCCACCAATACGCCGGACATGCGCCTGCCGGCCACTGCCAATTTTGTACAGCGCAGAATCGGCGCGGAAAACGCATACGCGTACGACATCGGCGCCGCATGCAGTGGCTTTATTTTTGCGTTGAGTTCAGCATATGCCCATATCCAGGCCGGGTTCGCAAGGAACGCTCTCGTTATTGGCGCCGAGATATATTCTTCCATTCTTGATTTTCAGGATCGGACAACATGCGTGTTGTTCGGGGACGGAGCCGGCGCAGTTGTTCTGGAGCGAAATAAGCCCGAAAGCGCTGATACGCGCTCAGGAGTACTTGGTGTCAGTCTGTACTCCCAAGGGCAGTACACCGACGTTCTTCAGTGTGAAGGATCAGGGACAGTGGGCAGAACGACGCTGAGGGCTGCTGAAGGCGGCGTGATCAAAATGGACGGCAAGATGGTTTTCAAGTTGGCCATCCAGGGCGTTACCCGGGCAAGCCGGGACGTGCTCCAAAAGACAGGCCAGGATATCGGGGACGTGGACTGGCTGATTCCACACCAGGCCAATATTCGGATTATCGAAAATATTGCCAAGGTTTTGGAATGTCCCATGGAAAAAGTGGTGGTCAACGTGGGCCGGGTCGGGAATACGTCATCGGCATCTGTGCCCATTGCTTTGGATGAGGCCGTCCGCGACGGCCGGATCACAAAGGGCGATATTGTCCTTTTAAGCGCTGTAGGCGGCGGCCTCAGCAGCGGGGCTGTGCTGCTGAGAATGTGAGCGGGTTAACCCAGCTTCTCCGCACCGGAATACAACTCTTCGACTTTGACGACGGTTGCGGCAATGCCGGGATGTTTATCGTTGTGCCACTGCTTCATAGCATCGAATACCGGTCCCTCGGTCAGGTAGTCTATAGAACCCTTGACCTGGTAGGCTTTACGTTCTTCCGTGAGAAAAAGGAAGGATCCTTTGCTCCCGTTCTTTATGTTTTCGCGTGTTTTGCAGAAGTAGTTGTCAACAACTATTACTCCAACCGCCGGGTCGTAATTAATCTCGCCAACATAGATGGAATTCGGCATACCGTTTCCGTCTACAGTTGTGAGAATACCGGGACCTTTCATTTTTTCCCATGCGTCTTTCAGAATCTCTTCAGCATCTGCCATGTTTGTTCTCCTTGCTCGACCATTGTCATGCCAAACATTAACCCGCATTCAACACATCTTACTTATCTTTCCCTTTTTCCAGTTCACTGATGCGCTTGTTAATGTCCTCAAGTGTGCCTTTCAGATATTCGGCTTCGTTCTTCAGTGCGTCAGCTTCCTGTTGAGCTGTCGGCTGAGCATAGCCCGCCTGGGGAGCATAGCCCAAAGGAGCGGCATAACCATAACCGCCCCCCCGACCGCCTCTGAATCCGCGCCCGAAACCGAATCCTCTGCCCCGTCCGAAACCGAATCCTCTGCCCGGAATCGGATTCGCAAAACCCGGAGTGTTATACCCTGCGCAATATCCCGCTGCTCGCCCCGTCATGGGACCCATTCCCCCCGGTCCTGTTCCATCTCCACGTGGCATATTGCACCTCCTTTTTTTTGTTTCGATTGTGGTAAGAAATCCGGACTCTTATCTGTCTAAC
>CAYTRK010000118.1:0-4008 GCA_964440205.1 uncultured Victivallaceae bacterium | reverse complement strand
ATAATATACCTCCTTTTTTTTGTTTCAGTTCATAAGAAGATACACGCATAGCCCGTGCCAACAAGAAAGAGTCGTCGGAAGTAGTTGCGCTGCAAAATTATAACAAACCTATCCTACCTCTTGCCCCCCCCGAGGGGCTCTCGCATTTCACAACACCCGCCAGTTTCAAATCGGTAAGTTGCAATGCTTTTTCTCGTCTTCCCTGCCGAATCACAACCCACAACCCGCAACTCACATCCCTGAATGGCTCTGTACGTTGGGTCCGGACGCGTCCGACAATTCGCCGTCTTTGAATTTCTGTACAGCTTCCCGCACTGTGCCGCTTACGCCTGTTATCAATTTGACACCGGCTGCTTCCAGAGTGCGAAATGCGTTGGGTCCACAATTACCCGTCAACACTGCCTTCGCGTCGTGTTCCGTCATCAGTTGGGCTGACTGGATTCCCGCTCCGCCGCCTGCGGTAGTGTTCGGGTTTTCCACCGGCTCAACATTCATTGAATCGGTATCGACAACCAGAAAATAAGGACTTCTGCCGAATCGTGTTTCGACCTGGTCGTCAAGAGTTTGTCCTTTTGATGTTACAGCTACTTTCATCTGTTCCTCCGTTGTTGCGCGTTATTTTTCCCTTGTCATACTGCTACCGCCATTGTGCATCTACCGTGCCAAAATGGGCAAATGTTTTTAAGCTCTTAATTGACAACAGTATGACTGGAAGATGCGGATGGGGCGCTTGAAAAAGCTATTGCATTGTGCAAGAGCCCGGGCGTATGCGCTTCACTCAGGTGGCATTCAATAATGGGTTCACGTCCATAGTATCAATCGTGTAATCATAACAATGGACACCGGTCTTTCCTTTATGGAACAGAGCCATATCCTTCAGCACACACGAAAATTCTACCGGCGCGCCGATACGTGTTAATTTGACCCGCAGCCGGTTTATGCCTTTTTGAAGCGTTGCCGAATATGTGGTTGTTTCGGCGTGCCACTGCGTTTTGCCAGCGTCCCGTCCCACTTCTTCGCCATTCATCCACACGGTGATGGGAACATTATTGCCGATGCTGAGTATGACATCCCGTTCAGAAGGAGATTCGATAACTCTCTCCACATAGGCGCACCAGGCTGTCTCAAGAGGAATAATTCGTTCAGGCTCAAGCTTGAGCTCTCGTACAGGCAATACCGCTGGTCTTCCCAGTGTTTTGCTGTATTCCCGAAAAGCTTCATCCCCGTCCGTATGTGGCCCCAGATACTCCTTTTCGGGATCGATAAAGTTGTTGAAGTTACGTCGGCGTTTCTGCCATCGCTCAAGTTTAGAGACGGGAGTGGTTTCGAAAAATACGCCCAGCGCTTTCCAGCAGTCTGCGCCTTTGATGCCGAACGACAACGATTGTTCCGCGCTGGAGATAGTGAAACGATTGGCTGCAGGAACAGTTTTGACGTCCGGAGCCATGTGACATTCAAGAACGACGCCCGGAGATAGCGGATCCAAAACAGGGTTCCGGGGAAGCACATCCCATCCATCCGGAGCTTGGACCATGAGAGGAACAGCTTCAGGCAAGGCGCCTTCGGCTTTGATCTCTACACACACCGTATCTCCCGGCGCGGCGCAGGGCAACCCCTTGTACGAAGACGAAAGGCTCCATGCGCCTGGTTTGTCAGACTGAAGAGGCGCCATGGAAGGGGCATCCTCAATTCGGATGTTCCCTGAAAACTCCTCGCCGAAGATTACGCCAATACGGGCCGTATCGCGCGCTATGCCAGAGACGGTCATGTCGGGGCGCTTGTACTGGATGCCCATAACCAGCTTATCTCCGATCGGATCTCGCAGATGCGCGGGCACTTTCTCTGCGCCCATGATCTGTGCGACCAGGGCGCCGGCTGTAGCCATTGTACAATCCGTGTCATAGCCACAGTTAAGCGCCTTTATTAAAGTTTTCTGCAGGTCGCCTTCACCATAGAGAAGACCCAGAAGTGTGAAGGGTACATTAATCTGTGAATCGCAAGCTTCCGCCGTAGGCGAGTTGGCAAGAATCTGTAATCTCACATCCTCCTGCGGCCGTCCATCCCGGTATCCCTTGATGGCGATATCAGATAGGCGGGCGATGGGTGTGCCTTTCGGCAGGTAGTGAATTGTGCGTTCGATCAGGCTGTTGATATCGTGGTCAACAAAAGCCAGCGCAGCCATGGCTGCCCACATCTGTTCAGCTCCGACCGATTGTTCTGTATGATCCAGTGTGCCGTCCCGATACGCGAATTGTGCGGCAAGGTCAGGGTTTCCCGGACAGACGTAGCCCCAGATTTCGCTTCGAATAGGGCACCCCATGCCTGTGTTCCATGAGGGGTTTCCAAAGCTGCCGGACGTTGGCGGCGCGATTCCAAGCCGCCAGTTTCTTTTGAATACTCCGTATTCGTTGAAAGGATACCAGCATCCCTCCAGCCATGCCTCTGCAAGATCTTCGCTTCGGAAGGCAGATCCCTTTTCTTCGAGTACTTTAAGCCAGAGCATCTGGAGATCCAGATCGTCGTTTGGCGGGATCTCGTCGGGAAAAAGATCTTCAGGCGCTATATCAATCCATGTCTTATTGCATTCAAACCTGTCGCCAATGGTTCCCCCGATGCACTTGCCCAACCAGCCGCCATAGATTCGATCAAGGTATTCATCGTACAATAACCGCATATTCATGCAAGACTCCTTTATTTATGTTTACTTTAAGTTTAGAGCATAATACAGCGTAGCGCCTTGACGATTGAGACATAAATGAGTACATTCCTGCCATATGGCAAAGTATACAAAGCATTACACGCGGTCAGGTTTCTTCGATGCAGGTGGAGCGCCCGTGGCTATTGCTCGAAGTTGCCATCAGAAGGATCACGCTCAACACACCCATGACTTTAATGAACTTGTAATCGTGACAGGCGGCCAGAGTGTGCATCTGACGCCGTGGGACCGATATACAATAAAGCGCGGGGACGTTTTTATCATTGAACACGCGGGCCGGCATGGCTACGAGTCCACATCGGACCTGGAAATCGTCAATGTGCTGTTTGATTTTGAACGGTTAAGTCTCCCGTTGCAGGATCTCCACGGACTTCCCGGGGTTCATGCACTTTTCACAGTAGAACCGTCCCGTCGTAAACAACAGGGTTATTCCGGGCCAATGCATTTGGATGACAACGATCTTGAGACTGCATTGGGATGGGTTGACGAAATTGAGAGCGAACTGATTCGTCATGAGCCCGGATATCGCTTCGTTACGATGGCTCTCTTTCTGAGGCTTGTGGCTTTTCTCGGTCGCGCCTTCGGCAAGTCTCAATCGCCGTACACCCAGGAGATTCTGCGCCTGGGCGAAGTGTTGAGCTGGCTCCAGCAACACTTCAATGAGGACATTCGAGTTGAGGATCTTGCGCGAAGAGCCGGCCTTTCTTCCCGACAGTTCCATCGTCTGTTCAAGGCGGCCACAGGTCACAGCCCTTTACAATATGTTCTTCACCTCCGGATCGACCGCGCAAAGGTTCTCCTGCGCGAAACACCCGATACGTTAACTGAGATTGCCCTGTGTCTCGGCTTCAATGACAGCAACTATTTCAGCCGCCAGTTTCGACGTCAGACCGGCATGACGCCCCGTGTATTCAGGACTGGATAAAGCTTTCAGTCAAATTCCCCGCAGAAAGTGAATTGCTGCTTCGCAGGAGCAGACCTTTATTTTAAAGGGGTATCTCCTTAGCTGGCGTACCCCCAAGATATGGTGGTTTCAGTGTTCATGCCAATCTGTAACTACGTCGTGAACTTTGCCGTAGACTACATCGAGACTAACTCCATCGTCATCTTTGCCGAGAACTATGCCGAAGGAGTTTGCGGCAAAGGTGACGGAATAGTTGTTGTCGTCGGAGTTCACGGCAAAGTTCTCGATGTAGTTTCTCTCCTGCATCGTCGGGGCCACCCGGAGCCGATGCTAAAGTATAAAATAAAGGCCTTCCGCAAAATCTGTGGGTACCGAAAGCATGTAGCTA
>CAYTRK010000117.1:0-7202 GCA_964440205.1 uncultured Victivallaceae bacterium | reverse complement strand
GGCGTGTCGTTTCGGGCACATATAAAGAACCGAATTAACCCACAGATTCTGCGGAAGAGCCAATTTCTATTATGTGTGCTACACAGGTGGAAGCAGGTCGATTAATCGCACTGTGGTATCTTATGACACGGATAATCCGAGCAGGAAGGATCCGCTGTCTATGGCCATGGGGACGATTCTTGTAGCTGCATCCGCGGGGAATCCCAGGGTATGATCTTTGCCTACAACTACTGTTGGAAGGCTGAGCGAGAAATCAACGCCATTATCCTGGAGTCTTGTTTTAGCCCCCCCTGCCACCATATTTGCCAGTTCCCCTACTGTATCTTTCAGTTCATCGACGTTTGTATTGCTGTCATACTCCTGCATCATCATTGATGCGAAGATCTTTCCCGCCAATTCCGTGGAAAACACAAGGGAAAGTCCTGCTCGCAGGTTGTCACCTGTCAATCCTATGTTTGCGGAGATTTCGCCGGAAAGCGAGTTTTTATCGGGAGTGACTGGATCTCCGGTGGTTAGAGGCATAAAAACCATGGTTTTGAAAACCTGTTCTGCGCTTTGACAGCATGCCGGAAGGATTTCTTCTACAGATGAAGCGAGAGTATCTTTGCCTGACATTGATTTTTCCTTTCCACATTTACGAGTATTATCCAAGAAGCTTATCAAGTTTTTCTTTAAGAATATCGGGTTCGAAAGGTTTAACGATGTAATCATTAACACCGTGTGTCAATGCTTCTATCACGTCTTTCTTGCCGCCTTCGGTTGTTATCATGATTACAGGCACTTTACCGTAGCCAGGCAGTTTTCTAAGGTTTTGTACGAATGTAAGCCCGTCCATATTGGGCATATTCCAGTCTGTTAATATACAGCCGAATTGTTGCTCCTGGCATTTTGCCAGCGCTTCCGCGCCGTCAGGGGCTTCCTCGACATTGTTGAAACCGCATTTAGCCAAGGCGTTTTTTACGATCCTGCGCATAATGGAAGAATCGTCTGCTACAAGAGCAGTAATTTCAGAACTCATATTTTAATCTCCTATTATATGTTTGTTAACAATCTGCACAAGTTCGTCCATCCCATATGGCTTGGTTAGCCAGTCTGTGTAACAAGCCTGTTGTTCGTTTTGATCCGTCCTGGCGTAACCGCTTATTATAATTGCTTTTTGTTCCGGGCGTATTTGCCTGATTTTTCTGATAGTCTCCAGCCCTCCGAGTCCATCCTCCATGACCATGTCTATCATTACCAGGTGAAACGGGTTGTTGGAATTGAGGGCGGCTGAAAACAATTTGATTGCGTCATGACCGTTGTCTGCTTCGGCGGTATCGCACCCCAGTTGTTTAAGTATTCGACATGTCAAAAAACGCGGCTGTTTCTGGTCATCTGCGATGAGCACTCGTTTTCCATCTAGTAAGCGTTTGTTCTGCATGGTGTAGTGTGGCATGTTTTTGTCTTTCTCTTCCAGTCTGAATGTGTTTATTGTGTTCAACACAAACCTTTACGCGCTTCTCGCCGATGTATTGAGCAGAAGTCCAGGTATAGCCTGAAGCGGGGCCACTTGAGATGCGGCCCCAAGTCTTGCAGCCTCTTTCGGCATGCCGTAGACGATGCATGATTCTTGATCCTGTGCGATCGTGTATGCTCCGGCTTCTTTCATCTTCAGGAGTCCTTCTGCTCCGTCCTGGCCCATTCCGGTAAGAATTGCCCCGAGGGCGTTATTGCCCGCTGTTCTTGCTACAGATTTAAACAGCGCTTCGACGCTGGGCCTCTGGTGATGGATCATTGGGCCGGTTTTGACTTCCACGTAGTAGCGTGCTCCGCTTCTTCTCAGGAGCATGTGGTAGTTGCCAGGGGCAACAAGGGCGACGCCCGGTATTACCGAATCACCATTTTGAGCTTCTCTGACCTCGATTTCAGACAGGCTATTCAAGCGCTCTGCGAAAGACGCGGTGAACTTTTCAGGCATATGTTGAACGATAACAGTTCCCGGCGCATTTCTGGGGAAACGTGAGATCACGGCTTCTATTGCCTTAGTCCCTCCCGTTGAGGCGCCTATTGCTATTATTTTGTTGGTGGTATCGGTCAATGAACTGCTGTAAACCGGCTTGCGCATTACACTTTCGGCTTTTTGTTTTGCGCGGAGCTTAGCTGTGGATACGGCTCGTATCTTTTGGGCAAGCGCCTCTGACATGTCATCTACGGCAAATGATGAACTTGGTTTGCACATTACTTCAAGGGCGCCGGCATCGATTGCTTCCAATGCAAGCTTGCCGCCTTTCGGGGTAAGAGATGAGCAGATAATTACCGGCAGGGGATAGTGTCGCATCAGTTTTCTGAGAAAAGTGATTCCGTCCATGCGCGGCATTTCCACGTCGAGGACGAGGACATCCGGTTTGAGTCGGATTATTTTGTCTCGCGCGACGTAGGGATCGGGCGCTGTTCCCACGATTTTGATATCCGGGTATTTGCCCAGTTCAGTGGAAAAGACTTTTCGGACAATCGCGGAATCGTCTACAAGGACAACCTTAATTGCGGTAGCATTCATGTTAGTAGTCTGTTGGTTTGTGTTGTTTGCTGGCTCGTGTAATGAACCATATTCACCGGCATACCTTATTCCTCCAGTGTTGAGCTTACAAGCAGCGGATAATCTTCGGCACGCAATATAATAGTATCGTCATCCGCTGACAGTTCCTGCCATTTGCCGTTATCGATCTCGTGAAGCGAGGGCACGCTTATATCAACAAGCGCATTTTCTCCGTAGAGCCTTGTTACGAAGTCTCCGCAAACTACATTTACCAGTTCTTTAAGGGCATCGCCTGCCTGTTCTGTTGAGACCTCTTCGGTATCTATTATGCCCAGAACATTGGCAGCCATTTCCCGGCACAGGGGGAGGGGAGCGGATACAGCCAGCACTCCCTGGTCCGGGCCGCTGAAGGTCATTGTTGAATGCATATAGACTGAACTTTTCTGCAGCGGTGTATTTTCCTGCGGGTCAGCAAATACCAAAGTGAAGCGTTCCAGCACGTCTATTACGCTTTCAAGAAGCATGTTGCGTGTTTGTGTATTCATGTTAATTACTCTTCTTTTGCGAATTCCATAAGGATTTCGGATTTTGAGGATTCTTCCTCGATCTGGTCTACAAGATCCGATATGTCTGCTACGGAGAGTCCAAGCTGTTTCCATATATGCTCGGAGAATGACGGTGATTCCGAATCCCCGGCATCGCCGAGTTTCTGCTGGTTGCAGGTATAGTTTGCGATATGGCACAGGGCCGTGATGCCCCAGTATTCATCTGTTGTTTTATCGGGATCATGATGCATAGAGATAACCTGTACGAGGTCATCTGATAGCTGCCATTTTTTTGCAAGCCATAAGCCTATTTCGGTGTGATCTACTCCGAGGGTTTGTTGTTCGGCTTGAAGAAGTGGAATCCTGTTTTGTTTCGCGTTATCCAAAGCAGAGGTGAAGGCGTCGTTAAAATACTCGTCAAGGACTATTTTCCCTATGTCGTGCAGCAGGCCTGCCAGATGCAGAATATCTTTGCTGTATCTTAGTTTTACATTTTGACGGGCTTTGTCATACACCACCGATGCGGCAATTCCTGTGCATATGGAATGGCGCCAGAACTCTTCTCTTTGCATGGCGCTGGAATCATTTGGCCCGAAAGCGGAGAATACAGATGTGCTCATGGCTATATTATTAACTGCTCTCATTCCCATCCTTGCGACGGCATGCTGGACTGATGTGACCTTTTCGGCGCCGGCATAGAAAGCTGAATTCACCACCCTTAGTATCCTTGTCATAATTGCAGGATCATCTTCAATCAGCCCGGCTATCCTGGCTGCGCCAGAATTAGGATCACGTATCATTTCTCCCAGTTTCTGAACTACTGTTGGCAGTGTCGGAAGATCCCGTATTGTCTCAAGTTTTTTGTATATCTCGTTTTTTGTGTTTGTCATCGACTATATTTCCTTTTCTTATTCAAGCAACTCATCAACCACAGCCTTGACATTTTCAGGTGTGAAAGGCTTGTTGAGGTATGCGCTAACACCCTTGTTTTTCAGTTCCTGTATTTTTGTTCTGCTGCGCTCGGTTGATATTATAACTACTGGTATTGAGTTCAGAATTTTTTTACTGACCATTTCGTCAACCATCTGCATTCCATTCATTACCGGCATATTGATATCCGCGAGGACCAGGTCGATCCAGCAATTCTCCATTTGTTCAAGCGCCTGCTTTCCATTTTCGGCCTCGTAGACTTCTCCCAGTTCGATTCCAGAGATTGTGAGTGTCTTTTTTAAGGCAGTTCGAATAATTGCCGAGTCATCAACTATCAGAATATTATAGGCCATGGTTGCTCCTTTCAGAAAGCGAAGAACGGACAGTTTTAGGATTCAGGGTTAGCCGTGGTATAAACCGGCATGGAAGCGGTGTGATGGATAGACAGGTTGTTTTCATATCAGCAACCTTTCCAGTTCCTGCATTTTTTCCAGTGTTCTGCTTGCCACCTTTTCAAGGGTTCCGGGTTTAATTCTCAGTTCGAACACAGCTTGTCTGGAAATATTGTATTTAAGCCCGTCAATTCCTGTTCCTATGCCCTCGCTGTAGGCCAGCATGTCGGCAATATGGACGATTCGGTCTGTGTTTCCGTTTTGAGGTGAATGATGGCATAAACTTGCTTGGATCAGTTCATTCGGGAACCGCCAGTTTTCCATGATGAGCGCTCCTGCCTGTGCGTGGGTGAATCCAAGCACTGAAAGCTCGATCTGGTCGAAAGGTTGATTCCCTTCTTCAATTAGCCTATAAAAATCGTCAGCTGACTGTTCAATAAATTCACTAAGAACAACTTTACCGATATCGTGTAGCAGTCCCGCGGTAAAGAGCATTTCTGAATCATCGATATCGAGTGTTTTTGCCAGTTCTTCTGAAGCGATAGCCGTCCAGACTGAATGTTGAAGGAATTCGGATGGACGGAGGTTATAGCCATTGAGCGTGCTTCTCAAAAGTCCTGCTACGCCTTGAGCGATGATTACCTGGGACAGGCGTTTTCTTCCCAGCCGAACGAACGCTGTGCGAAGCGAATCCAATGGTTCGCCGGCAGAGAACGCGGCGGAATTTGCCAGCTTGAGGACGTTTGCAGTCATACCGGGGTCGTAGCGCATTTCTTCGGCCAGAACACCGAAATCGGTGTCGGGATCTTCAAAGTGTGTGAAGACTTTCCTGCACATTGCGGGCATATCCGGGAACAGGGCTATGCGATTCTGTATCTTTGCCCTTCGTTCTACTATTTGCGCGCTTGCTGTCATTTCCGCCTCATATTTCTCTTTTTACGCCATTTGACTTTATTGTGAATTTTCCTGTAGCTATTTCAAGGCTGATTGTGCGCGTAATTGCCCCACCCGTATCTTGCGAGGTTATCAGCATTCCGTTTTTCCAGAGGACTTTTCGCAGGATTGTATAGTTACGCTCTCCGATTTTGAATGTTCCGTTTTTATCGAGCAGAGAAGCGCAGCCGGCTACTTTAACAATTGCATTGGCCTTATACAGTCCAAGGTCAAAAAGGTTTTTTAAAAACAGATTCATGCCGGTGTCTACAAACATATAAGGCCTTTCTTTTGCCTTATCGCTGTCCAACCTGGAAAGAGGCAGCATGCAGTGTATCATACCGCCTACCTTTTCGACCGGGTCGTATATTGCAACTCCCAGGCATGAGCCGAGAGAGTACGTAATGAGTGTCTCATCCGTGTTGTTGGAAACCACCCCATCTGCTATATCCACTATTACAGTTTTACTCATGATACCTTTACATACACGCTTGGTTCGACGCTTTTGAAATTACTCAACAGTCCTGAAAGGCTTTCTGCATGGCCTACCAGCAGGTACCCGCCCGGTTTTAATAGGCGATAACTTTCATCCAGGAGCCTTTTTCTCACCTCGTTGTCAAAATAGATCATAACATTACGGCAGAAAATTATATCAAACGGACCGCGCATAGGGAAAGGAGGTGTTGCCAGATTCAATCTGGCAAAAGTGATCATTCGTTTCAATGATTCATCCACCTGATAGCATGTCTCGCCGTTACGATTCATTTTGTGAAACCAACGTGATACGCGGTGTGATGATACTTTTTCCATTTTTCGCATTTCATATTCACCTTTTTTCGCAGACATCAGAACTTTGGTCGATAAGTCTGTTGCCAGTAATCGCACGGAACAACCAGAGCCAAGCGCTTCGTTGGCGGTTATTGCAATCGAATAAGGCTCCTCGCCTGTTGAGGCGGCAGCGCACCATATTCGGAACTCGTCTTGTCCCTCATTCCTCCATTGACTCAAAAATCCGGCAAGCAATTCAAAATGTCGCTCTTCACGATAGAAATGCGTGACATTTGTTGAGATGGCATTAAGCAGTTCAACTATCTCCTTGCCTTCCTTATCGTTTGCAACAAGATCCAGGTATTCCTTGTAGCAATTTATTTCGAGCGCCCTCATTCTCTTTCTGACTCGCCCGGAAACCAGGGCCTCTTTTTTTTCGCCAAGCTTTATGCCTGCAATTTCATAGATTAAATCGCAGAACCTGCGGAATGTTTTGGCGTCCAAAACAGCCGTTTCTTTGACCGGCATCAGATCCTTCGCCATCCCACCCATCCTCTCCGGCGCCTTATTGTTAACATTTTTTCTGTACACCAGCCGTTAGATGTTCTATATGTTGTGTGTTATGATTAAATGTACACAATCTGTAGAGCAGACGAATTTCAAGGAGCACCTTGAGCTTGAAGCCATGGAGGTTCTTTCTGAGGTCTCCATAGATGCGTTTGAGTTCAAAGTTACCTTTTCGCCAATCCTTGACGGCGCCTGCATACTCTGGTTTCGCGACACGCGCGTTGGCCGTTATTTCGAAGCGCTGGGTCGTTTCAGTCATTTTGACAAGCGTAACGTTCTCTTTTTTGTTTCGCGGTATGTTACCAGCGATAAGCTGCGCAGGGAAATTGATCACCGCCGATTTGAAAGACGAGTCAAAGGCATGTCTACCAACTTTTTTACAACAATCGAAAAACTCAGCGTGCGGGATAAGGAAGAGGCCTACCGTCAACTTTTTAATCTTGATTCCGAGATTGATCCGGACTGCCTCAGCAGAAGGCGCAAAGTAATGAGTAAGCGGTTCCATCCCGATGCTGGAGGAGACGACAGAGCTATGTCTCTCATTAACGAAGC
>CAYTRK010000116.1:4620-7272 GCA_964440205.1 uncultured Victivallaceae bacterium | reverse complement strand
AAGGAACAGCCGGGGCTGCAGAGTCAGCGTTATGGTGAAATCGGGACTTTCGGAGTTGTGGGAGATGTGCCCGCAGATTGACAAAGTCGAGTGCTTTGACAAGACAGCAGGCGGAACTCTGGCCGCCGCTCTGCGGGTAAGAAGAGCCAAATTCGACGAGGCTTATGTGTTCCCGAATTCTTTCAGGTCTGCTTTAATGCCTTTTCTTGGCGGTGTTCCGCGGCGAGTGGGTAGCGCGGGACATCACCGCGCCTGGATGCTGACTGAAGTGATTGACGGGAATCGGATCGGCAACGTAGAACATCAGTCGGAGGAATATTTTGCCATCCTTGGCCTTGAATCCGGGGGTAAACAGACGCCTGCTCCAAGCTTGTCCGTTCCGGTCGCAGCGGAAAAAAGCGCCATGGAGTTGATGGCACGCAATGGAAGAGAGGTGGCCGGCTTCATGCCCGGCGCCGCGTTCGGGCTTGCCAAGCAGTGGCCGCTGGATCACTGGATTGAACTTGGCAGGCATCTTAAAAAGGAATGCGGCGCAGAGATACTGGTGTTTGGTCTTCATAATGAGCGGGAGCTTTGCGGCCGTGTGGCTTCCGCAATCGATAATGCAGAAGATCTTTGCGGGCAAACCTCTCTGGCCGAGCTGGCTGCTTTAATCGGGCATTGCCGCGTTGTGGTTTGTAACGACAGTGGAGGTATGCATCTGGCTGCTGCAGTCGGGACGCCGGTGGTTGCTGTTTTCGGAATGACCGACCCGGTCAAAACGGCTCCTCTGGGGCGGGGGCACACTGTAATTGCGGCAAGAGGCGTTGATCACAACAGGGACATCGGGAAGGATTGTCCCGATGCAATTGCGGCAATGCGGTCGATAAGACCCGCAGAGGTGTTGCAAGCGGTAAAGACTTACTGGTCTGACCGGGACTGAAAAACAGGGTAAACTCAGATGTCATCGGACGATAAGCATTCGATATTACGCTCTTCAGCGGTTGTAAGCGGGTATACTGCCTTGAGCCGGGTTCTTGGTTTTGTCAGAGAGATTCTGATGGCGTTTTTTTTCGGGACTACCCTGGCGAAGTCGGCGTTTGATGTTGCTTTCAGGATTCCAAACCTCTTCAGGCGTCTGTTTGGCGAAGGCGCGCTTTCGGCCGCATTTATTCCGGTGTTTTCCGACGCATTGGAGCATGAGGGAATGGCGGGCGCCAACAGGCTTTCCGGCAGGGTCCTGAGTATGTTGACGCTGGCGCTTGCCGCGATAGTAGTGGTTGTGGTTGCCGCGGTTACGGTTACGGTTTCAATTGGTGTTCCGGATCCGAGGGCAATGGCCGTGCTTCGGCTTCTGCAGATCATGTTCCCTTACATGTTATTTATATGTCTCGTTGCGCTGTGTATGGCAATTCTGAATACCTTCCGGCATTTCTGGGTGCCTGCATTTACCCCGGTAATATTGAATGTTGTCTGGATCCTGACGCTGATTTTTATATGTCCGCGCCTGGGGGATGATCCACGGCGGCAGATAAACGGTATTGCGTGGGGTATTCTTGCCGCGGGCGTGGTTCAGCTTGCAGCGCAGATACCTGCGCTCCGGCGGGTCGGGATCCGTCCGCAGTTCGGCCTGGACTGGCATGATAAAAGGATAAGAAAAATGCTTATTCTGATGGGACCGGCGGCCTTGGGGATGGGGATACTGCAACTTAATGTTCTGGTAGACAGCGTGCTGGCCCTGTTTGTGGGCGAATGGGCTCCCGCCGCTCTTACTTACGCGGAGCGGCTGATTTACCTTCCGCTGGGGGTGTTTGCTACAGCCCTTGGAACAGTGCTGATGCCTGCTTTTTCCCGTAGCTCTGCGAGGGGAAACATAGAAGAGATAAAGCAGACGATGGGATTTGCGCTGCGCAATATTTTTCTTATTATGATCCCGGCGGCCGCTGGACTGGTTGCGCTGGCATTGCCGATAGTCGAACTAGCCTTCCAATGGGAGCACGGCCGTTTTGATCCTGGCTCAGCGGCGCTCACTTCCCGGGCATTGATGTTCTACGCTCCGGGGCTTATTGCTTTCGGAGCCTTCAAGGCGCTGGCTCCGGCGTTCTACTCGATGAAGGACACGCTTACGCCTGTCAAGATAGGGATTCCCGTGGTTTTTCTGAATCTTGTTTTGAACATAACATTTATTGCGACATGGCCCGTGGGCTACCGGCATGCTGGACTTGCAATGGCAACGGCGGTAGCAAGCGCGGTAAACTGCCTGTGCCTTGGATATATTTTTCATCGTAAGGCCGGCTCGCCGGGGTGGGCGAAGGTTTTCGGCAAAGCTATGCTTATGCTTTTTTCCGCGCTGATCATGGCCTTTTCGGTGTACTTTATTCACTTCTTTCTCAGGGAAGCGCTTGAGCCGCTGGCATGGCCGGAGAAAGTTGCTCAACTTGTTGCTGTTGGGGCGGCGATCGTGGCGGGAGTAGTTATTTACGGCACGGGAATAAGGGTTTTGTGTCCGGAGGAATTCAGGAATGTAAGCAGGGTGTTCGCCGACCGAATGAAGCAGAAATAAAACAGGCCGCGGTATTGACATGCCGTGCAATCCTGTGGTAAATCATGCGTTCCCTGATTTGGGGGTATAGCTCAGTTGGTAGAGCGGTCCGAAAGCTTTCGGACAGGTCA
>CAYTRK010000116.1:0-4520 GCA_964440205.1 uncultured Victivallaceae bacterium | reverse complement strand
CAGTTGTTGAGAATTAGAGAGAAAGATTTGGGGGTATAGCTCAGTTGGTAGAGCGGTCCGAAAGCTTTCGGACAGGTCAGGGGATTTAAATTTGTGTATTGATGGATTGGGATTGATTTGGGTGTTTGGTTTTTTTTGTATTCAGTTGTTGAGAATTAGAGAGAAAGATTTGGGGGTATAGCTCAGTTGGTAGAGCGTCTGAATGGCATTCAGAAGGTCAGGGGTTCGAATCCCCTTACCTCCACCAAGCCGTCGAGCGCACGCTTTTTCGTGTATGTAATTCAATCAATTGAGACAAGGCGGTTCTACGTAGGCAGTTGTGACCACCTGATAGAGCGTTTTCATGAGCATCAATCAGGCTACAGCCTAGCTACTCGTAATCGAGGACCATGGTGGATGCCGTATTTTGAGGTTTATCCTACAAGAACGGCTGCACTCCGACGAGAACTCGAAATAAAGCGGAAGAAGAGTTCGAGGTATATACGTTGGTTGATTTCACAGCGCTATCCATTGTTGATGGTGTGACGTTGCCGAACGCTTATCCTCATGCTGCCTTGGCCTTGGCTTGGGCGCGAGCCCTGGTCGTGGCGGTTCGGTTGTGGCTTCAAGCGCCTGTGGCTTCCATGAATAGCTGCCGATTTCCCAACATCAAACCAGGAACAAAAAGATGAAACAACTGAAAATTGATATCTACTACAATTCGAACTGCGGAGCGTGCGACAAGGCGCTGGACTACCTGCATTCAAAGGGGTTGGACTTTCATGCTTATCATGTTGAGTTTGACGCTGAAGCCGACCGGTTCGTGGATTCGGAGAATACTCGCGAAATGCATAGAAGGTGCGGGGAAGAAGTTAATTTTGTGCCGCAGATTTTTGTGGGCAACACACATATCGCAGGTTGGATGAAGATGGGGCCTATGACTCAAAGCGGCGAATTTGATGCTTTGCTTACAAAGTCGGGCTGATACTTTGTGTCTGAATGTTTTTTGAAAAGGTAAAGAGATTTATGAGCGGAAAAAGCAAAAAGGGATTGTGCGAGGATTGTGATTCGGAATGCTGTCGTTATGTGGCGCTGGAGATTGACAAGCCCACCTGCAAGAGAGATTACGACAACATACGCTGGTATCTTCTGCACGAAGGGGTGAGTGTATTCGTGGACCATGAAGGGGGCTGGAATATCGAATTCCGGACTACCTGCGAAAAGCTGGGCGAAGACGGGTACTGCCGGTACTATGAGTACAGGCCGAAAATCTGCAGGGAACACGGAGTTACCCAGACCTGTGAATTCCATTCCGAAACAGATCCGCACAGAGTGAAGTTTGAAAATGAAGAAGAGTTTACAGCTTACCTCGAAAGCAAAGGGATTGACTGGGGCTGGAAAAAACTCGAGTAGCGCGCATTCAGGGCAAGGCTCGCGGCGGAGTTATGAAGTTGAGATATGCTTCAAGAATCATTGGGCCCCAGAATATCCAGACTATGGCAGCAAGAGCGAGGTACGGGCCGTATGGTATACGGCTCTGCATTTCTTTTTTCCCGGCAAATACCAGCCCAAGTCCGACGATAGATCCGAACAGCGAAGAGACGACGATGGTAAACAGGACGGCTTTGGCGCCCAGGAATGCGCCTATTGCCGACAGAAGCTTGACGTCACCGAAGCCCATGGCGTCTTTCCTGAAGATCATGGACCCGACGATGGCGACAAGCCAGAGAATGCCCCATCCGGTTGCGGCTCCTATTGCAGACCAGAGCAGGCTGATCAATATGGATTCCTGTCCGTGCAGTGATGGAATCACGGCGCTGATGACCAGCCCTGCGGCTATGCCCCCCAGGGTAACCCTGTCGGGGATAATCATATGCTCGAAGTCTACAAAGGTTCCGAGCAGGAGTCCGAAAATGATCACCCAGTAGACAGGAATCAGTTTCCAGTCATAGACAGGCACAAGGCTGAGCGGGCGGTGGTCTGTTACAACCGCCAGCTTCAACCACGCGAGAGTGAAAAGAATTGCAACCAGCGCTTCAACGATGAAGTAGCGGGGCGATATTGCCTGTTTGCAGTAACGGCATTTACCTTTGAGCGAGATGTAGCTCAGGAACGGGATATTGCAGAACCACGGGATCTTCTTTCTGCAACTGGGACAGAAGGAGCGTGGGGCGACTGTCGAAAGCTCGCGCGGTATTCTGTAAATACAGACATTAAGATAGCTTCCGATGCAGGCGCCGAACAGGAAAACGATGACAGTCAGAAACTCATGCCAGTACGGCAACTGTAATTGAAGTAACCATTCCATAATCATTTAAGAGGAATCACATTTTGACATTTGATCCCTTGTATACCTCGTTCTCAAGAGCTTTCATCATGGGTTCAGGGGGCGGTTCCTTGCCGGTCCAGATCTGAAAAGCCACTGCTCCCTGGAACATGAGCATTGACAAGCCGTTTGCCGTCGAGGCGCCCGCCGAGCGGGCGGTTCTCAGGAAGTCCGTGTCGGGGTACATATAGACAAGGTCAAAAGCTTTCTGGTTCTCGTTGAAAGCCTCGGAGGGCAGGGGGGAGCGGTCGGTTTCTTTCATCCCCACGGGTGTGGCCTGAATGACAAGATCTGAGCCGGAGACCGCATCGATGGTTTCGCTGCCGGCGGGCGGCATGACGGCTGTCTTACAGTCCGGGAATATGTCCATTTCCCTGGCCAGCCGTGCGCACCTGTCAGCGTCAATATCTGAGATAGTAACAGAGGAAGCTCCCTGCGATGCTGCGGTAATAGCAACCGCCCGTCCTGCGCCGCCTGCGCCAAGTATAAAAACCGATACTCCATCCAGGCTCAGTCCGAACTCTTTTTCTATGGCCTTCATGAAACCGAACCCGTCAGTGTTATGGCCTTTGAGTCCGGCATCAGTGAACTCAACGGTGTTGACAGCTCCCAGCTTGCGTGCAGAGTCGTCGAGATTGTCTATGTTGCGGAAACCGGTCTCTTTGAGAGGAACGGTCAGGTTCACGCCTCCGAAGCCCATAATCTGCATTGCCTTAAGCACGCGCAGCAGATCATCCGGCGGTACGTCGAAAGCCATGTAGACGGCATCAAGCTTCATTGCCGCAATTGCAGCGTTGTGCATTACCGGGGAGAGCGTGTGGCCGATCGGGTGCCCGAGCACCGCAAAGGGTGTTGTATGTCCGCTAAGCTTCATTGACGTTTCCTTGATGTTTTCTGAATCGCCTGTTTTTCCGGTTTTCTGACCGCAGCTAATGAGTCTTGCGGGAATGCAGAAGTGTGTCAAGACTGTTCATTTGCCGTTTTCTGCGAGTATCCGGTTCACGCAGGAGAGATACGCCTTGGCGGCGGCCTCGACAATATCGGTGCTGGCAGCTTTGGAGTTAGCGGTGGTCCGGTCAAACGCAGCTTGCAGGGTGACCTCTCCCATTGCGTCCTTACCGATTGTTACAGCGCTGAGGGAGAAATCAAGCAGCTTGCCTTGAACTCCGGTAATCCGGTCGATTGTTTTCAGTGTGGCGTCCACCGGGCCGTCTCCGCAGGCCGCGTCCTGCAGCAACTGGTCTTCCTTTTTAAGCCGGACCGTTGCGGTTGGCACGGTGCCGGTGCCCGCCGATACGTGCAGGTAGTCAAGAACATATACTCCCCGGGGTTCGACCATCTGTTCCTGCGCGATCATCAACAGATCATCGTCGTAGATATGCTTCTTTTTGTCTGCCAGGTCGATGAAACGCGAGTAAGCTTGATCGAATTCTTCGTTGCTGAGAGAGATTCCCAGTCTTTCCATGTGATGCTGGAAAGCGTGGCGTCCGGAATGTTTCCCGAGCACCAGTTCCGAGCCGTCCATGCCCACGTCTTTGGGCTGCATGATTTCATAAGTCGAACGTTCTTTCAGCATGCCATCCTGATGGACGCCGGACTCGTGAGCGAATGCGTTGGCTCCTACAATGGCCTTGTTTCGCTGCACCGCTATGCCCGTCAGGCGGCTTACCAATCTGCTTGTCCGGAAAAGCCTTTCGGGTTTGACGTCTGTATACACCTCAGGGTAAGCGTCTTTGCGCGTATTCAGGATCATTACGATCTCTTCCAGCGCGGCGTTGCCGGCCCTTTCTCCGAGCCCGTTAATGGTGCATTCAACGCCCCTGGCGCCATTCTGAACAGCAGACAGGGAGTTGGCAACAGCCAGGCCAAGGTCGTTATGGCAGTGTACGCTTATTACAGCGTCATGTATGTTTTCGACGTTTTCGTACAAGTAGGCTATCAGGCTTCCGAATTCCAGGGGCGTACTGTAGCCGACGGTATCGGGGATATTAACGGTGGTAGCGCCTGCTTCTATGGCGGCTCTTACCACCTCGACCAGAAAGTCCGGTTCGGTTCGCGACGCATCTTCCGGGCTGAACTCCACCTCGGGGCAGAACTGTTTTGCGAACTGCACTGAAGCAATTGCCTGCTTCACAATTTCATCACGGGCCTTCTTCAACTTGTATTGCCTGTGGATCTTTGAAGTTGCCAGAAACACGTGTATACGTTTCTTTTC
>CAYTRK010000115.1:0-7288 GCA_964440205.1 uncultured Victivallaceae bacterium | reverse complement strand
GCTGGAGGAAAAGTGACATTGTCCAGTCAGCATTTACGGGTAAGGGGCAGGGCTACCCCTCTTCTTTTCTCCGCGTCGTCTGCAATCCGTAGTCCTTCTTACTTGCCGCTTACTTCTTCCACTTCCGGATCATCCTCATGGGCCCTGGCAACTGCGTCGGCAAGACCATCCAGTTGCGCATATGTATCTGCTTTTGGGACGCCTTTTTCCAGAACTGTTCCCAGAACTTCTACTTTCAGGTTGGGAATCAGACCGGTTACCTGTTCAATCGCCTTGCTGCTCCATCCGTATGACCCTGTGATCGCGGCGTATTTCAGCTTTGGCCGCAGCAGGTTGGCGAGATGCGCAGCATAGTATACTGCCGGGTGGGGGCCAACGTGAACGGTGGGTGTCCCTACGATAAGCGTCGCGGCGTCAACAAGCGCCATGGCGAGTTTGCCGATATCAGTGACGGCCAGATCAAATGCATAAACAGTAACGCCCCGTTTCGCCAACGCGTCGACGAGATACTTAACCATAAGTTCGGTGCTGCCGTGCATGCTGACATATGGCAGGACCACCTCGTTTTTCATTGCGGGCGATACCCAGTCGTTATATGCGTCGAGTATAAATCCAGGCTCGTCGTAGACAGGTCCGTGAGACGGGGCGATGACTTCAAACGGATAGTCTGCGATTTTTTCGAGGTTTTTCTTAATCACTTTTCGGAAAGGCATCATTATTTCCGCGTAGTACCGTTTGGCGGCTTCATAAACGCGAGCTTTGTCAGTGACGTACAGATCTGTAGTTGCCAGATGCGACCCGAAGAAATCGCAGGAAAACAGGCATTTATCCTCCAGAATATAAGTTACCATGGTTTCCGGCCAGTGGACCCAGGGTGTATAGATGAATTTCAGGGTTTTCTCTCCAAGCGATATTTCTTCTCCATCCTCGACAGTGCGAACCCGGTCGGCGGTCACATCCAGATGGCTGACCAGCAGGTCTTCGGCTTTACCGCTGCATATGAGTTCGGCGTTCGGATAGAGTTTCATCACATCAGGCAGGACGCCGGAGTGGTCCTGTTCTGAATGATGCGAGACCACATAGTCGATGGACTCTATTCCGTCAAGCAGATCAAGCATTTCGTCCCGCAATGCAGGATCAGCCGTATCCAGAAGGGCAGTTTTCTCAGAGCCGCGGATAATATACGCGTTGTAACTGGTTCCGTCAGGCAACGGGATCAAGGAATCGAACAGTCGTCTTTCCCAGTGAACATTGGAGATGCACTCGATCCCCGGTTTTATCTCTCTTGCATGCATAACAGCCTTCTTTCTTTTTGCCCCATCGCGTTGATCCGGTTAATTCTGTCCATACAGTTTCCCTGCACCCTTGGTCTGCACCGTCGGTCCTCAGGGGCGCTCGCGAGACGTGGTGTTCTCAGATTTAAACATCTGGCTGGTGTTCCAGATTCCTGCATAGGTGTTAAGTATTTGCTTGAATACCGGCAGGTTATGAATTTTTACCAGTGGTGTATAGGCGATTCTCCAGTAAGTGATTGTTCCCGGTCGGTTATCGGCCAGCTTGTATAACGGGGGCGCGGCCGTTGTATAAATGATTCCCAGCAGCAGAGCCGCTGCCATTCCTTTCAATGCCTGAGCCTGAAGCCGTTTTCTTCTGATTGTTTTAATAAGACGGAGTGTTTTTTCGTGTTCCGGGGCGGGACCTTCCAGTGTTGCCTTGCATGTACGCTCGGCATAGTCATATCTCTTTTCATTCAATGCGCGTTTTGCGTGGTTCAAGTTGCGTTCTACAATAAGATCAGGAATTATATTTCTCTCATCCTGGAACTCCGCACTGGGCGCAATACTGTTTAGCTCATCAATGCATTTCGCTGCTTGTTCATAGTTTTCGGCCTGTATTTCCGCCTTTATCCGCTTGCGCAGTTTTTCACATCTTACAGGCTTGCGTTTGGCGTCTTCGCCTATGGCCTGGAGTTCCGTCATTATTTCGTGTCCCCGCGGGCCGGCGGGAGTGAATGTTGTCAGGCTTTTGGCGGTTTGAAACGCCGCTTCGTAATCACGCGCCTGTTGCAAGGCTTCGCATCTGTCCAGGACGCGGCAAGCTGTTTCGTATTGTCTTGTATCTGCTCCGCATACTCCGCAGAAGCGGACGCCTATCCTGTTTTCAGCGTTGCATTCGAAACAGAATTCCCGGCCATCCCATCCGCATTCGCCACAATACTGAGCGGCAATGGGATTTAAAGTGTCGCACCATTTACACCGCCAGGTTGTCTTTGCCGTGTAAACAGTGTTTTCCGTTGAAGGTGACTTAATCACGGTTAGAGCGGTTCGAAATTCCTGGACAGTTGACCACCGGTCTTCTTTGCGGGTTGCAAGTGCCTTGGTAAGAATCGCGCGAAGCGTCTCCGGGATATCATTTTCTCTGAAATATCGCGGATTTTTTCCTGTAAGACTGAAATACATCAGCGCCGCCAGGCCATAAATATCGGCCCGTTCATCGGTAGTAGAGGCGTCGTGTTCCTGTTCCGGGGCGCCGTATCCGACGGACAGTATCTTTTCCCCTGGGACGGTAAGGGGCGTTGCCATTTCCACGTTGAGCTGTCTTGCCAGGCCGAAATCCACTATTTTCGGCTCTTTGCTTTGGTCCAGCAGGACATTTGACGGTTTCAGGTCCCGGTGAATAACGCCGCAGCCGTGTGCGTACTCCAGGGCGCCACAAAGCTTGATCGCAAGGTCAACCGCTTCGTCAGGTTGGAGCGGACCTTCGTTTGCTACACAATCGCCAAGCGAGTAGGGGCGGGAAGGGCGATTATCTTTTTTGCCCCGGACAGGACCGGGCACGTATTCCATCACTATATAAGGCCCATCGGAGTCTGTCCCAAGCCTGTATATGTGCACTATGTATATATGATTCAGCGCGGCAATAGCTTTTGCTTCCTGCATGAAACGACGCCGAAGAGATTCGGATTTCAAGCTCTTTGGACTAAGTCGCTTGACGGCAACATACCGCCCCAGGTCATTATCGCGCGCCAGGTACACGACCCCTATACCGCCGCTGCCTATCTGATACTCAAATGAGTATTGGTGATCGAAAAGATTATCACCCGGATTTTCTTCTACAAAAGTCGGAACCGTCAGATTGCTTTTGGTTTTCCGTGTGCCAGATGCAATCAGGGTAATCGCAGTGGTTGCATCTGTGTCTATATTCATGTCCTTTGTCGGATCGTTGCTATTCACCTTGATTTCTCCCAGATTCTTCATTGATGAACTTTTTCATGATGGGACGGAATCCACGCATAATACAAGTGTTTTATAGAGCAAACGTTAACCTGACTTCTTCATGAACCTTCGTTAGCCCGCGTATCTCACAGGATTTCGTAGTAGCCTGTGTGCTATCCGTGCTCGCAGCAGGAATTTCGTGAGATATGCGGGTTAACGCATGTTGCATTTCTCATGGGATGGGACTGCTTGGCTTCTTTCACCAGAGGCGCGCCGATTTCACCTCTCTCCCATTTTTGAGCTTTAAGCTGTCAAGATTTCAGCTTTTCCCACATTTTACCCTCTTCTCCGTAGTCTTTTCTTTGTGTTCTTTGCGATCTTTGTAGTTGCGGTCTCCTGAAGTCTTCTCTCCCTTCTCACAAGAAATTCGGGATAAAAATCATTTTTTGTGTCATAAAGTGAGGATAAAACCGTCTGTTTTAATAGAAGGAGGTATATCTTGAAGAATTTGGAGCTGTGCGAAATCCTTGTGCATGAACATGATCGTATGCTCTACGCCTATGTTCTCGGGTTCGTACATGATCAAGCTGCGGCACAGGATATTGTTCAGCAAGCATTTCTGAAAGCTTTCAGGAACCTGGATTCCCTGCAGAACAAGTCAAAATTTCCTGCCTGGCTTCGTTCCATCGCCAGGAACCTGGCCGTGGATTATCTTCGTGATGATCAACGCGAATTGGCAACTGATCCGGATATTCTCGCCGGAATGGAAGACATCTTTTCTTCTTTTGACGACCCCGGTGCAGGCGATACATGGCAGGAACGAATTGAAGCGGTCCGGCGATGTTTTCAACAGCTTTCCAAAAGCTTCAGCTCCGTTCTAAAACTTTTTTATTGGGATCGAATGTCCACAAAGAGCATTGCAGGCCGACTTGATATCAGTCTTGCCACTGTATTAAAAAGGCTGGAAAGAGGCCGGAAAGAACTGAGAGGTTGCGTCGAGTCTCAAATCAACCTGGCGGAATTTACTGATGCATAATCAACTAATATCAGCGCGGCGTATTGAGGGACGAGAGAAAGCCATTGAAGGGCTATTGTTCGGACGACTCGGAGATTCCGACCCGCAATTGGCAGATTCGATTATAAAGGCCCTTGGCTCGGAAGAGAACCAGAGTGAAAAGGCAGGCCGCATACCGTTTGTTCGCCGCGTCCGGGTCTCTCTTTCTCTTGCAGCGGGAATGCTGATTATGATCGGTGTCGGTCTTATTATTTCTCTCGGGCGCAACGAAAAAGCGATCGGCCGGGTCCATGAGATTGCGGGTACGGTTCATTATAAGGAAGCGGGCGACGAGACAGCCCGATTGCTTAGGCATGATAACGCCATCATGCCGCAGGCTATGATCAAGACCTCCGTGGGAGCAACGGTTGCATGGCGCTATTCCAGTGAACCGACAACCGTGACGTTGAAATCGGAGGCCATGTTGGAGGTAAGCGCAAACCCCAAACAACTCCGTCTCGACAGTGGGGCCTTAACAGCCTCTGTGGCCAGACAGGAAGGCCGGCGCAGGTTCAGTGTCAGAACGCCCCACGCGACAATCGAAGTCAAAGGAACAAAATTGGCCCTATTCGTGTCAGCAGCAGGTTCTATTCTGAAAGTATCGGAAGGCGCGGTTGACATGACCGCCGCGGACGGGGGGGCAACGCTGACTGTGTATGCCGGAGAGCTCGGAGAAGCGCGCCCCGGGCAACCGATTCGCAAGCGCTCGCTTTCAGAGGTGCACTTCACATATACGGACAATTCTGATGTTTTCTTTCAGGATGATTTCGAAAAGGATCTCAGCCAATGGCAAACGGGCGTTGACACAGCCATTGACAAAGAAAAGGCGTCGCTCTCTGACAATGACCGCAAAAAGTCAAGGCCACAGCAGCTTCGAATCATACCGACGCGCAAGCAGCACGGTCGCAACTCGCGAGCGCTCCTTTTTGTCGCAGAGAAGACTGACGGCATATTATATGCGTTGCCCAAGATATCGGATTGGCCCGCCGAATACGATATGACATTTGATCGATACCTCGAAGCTGACAGTCGAATGATGCATATTGCGACACCTTCGGACGCGCAAACCAGGGACATCGTTGACCATTCTGCAAACACTACGTTCAATAAGCGCAAATGGTATAAGAACACGATCAAAGTGCGGAGCCAACGCTTCTCGTCCGGAGAGCAGAGTGTGTGGGACATCATATTTGAATCAGAAGGTCATGTGATCAAACATTTGAGATATGAGGGCGAAGCGCCCAAACCCGGTTTCTGGATTCTTCACGGATCTGGATTGATTGACAATGTTGTAATTCGGACACCGCCAAGCAGTGACGGTCTTTTCCTGTGGGCAAAAGAGCATTATGCCACAAAGGAGGACTGGTTTTCAAACGCGTATAGCTTCAGTGACGGCAACATTTTTGCCGTGGTGACACCCGAGGACATGCTCAAGGTCAAAGGAACAGGCAACGCTAAAACCAGGATTGTCAATGCGAAAGGCCCGGATGGTAAATCAATTTCCTGTTTTGAGGTTGATAACCGTGAATCGCGGTATCATAGAATTGTATTCAATGCAGGTGAGGATATATCACAATTTCCGGAAGCGTTTGCGGTGGAAATAAATCTGCAGGCTCTCAAAGTCCGGAAGTCCGGCAAAGAAATCGAACCAGGCGGACCGTTTTTGTACGGTGGACATATTCCTGTCGCTGATGACGCGCCCTGCAAGGATTATGTTCCATTGACACAGACTGTTAAGGGCCTTTCAACGGCCTCTAATAGACTAAAGGAATGGATTCTCTTTCGCGTTGAATATTTCAAGGTCGGTCACACCTCGGACGGCAAAGCGATGTACGAGGTTCGAGCACCGCACGGTAGTAATAGTTTCGCTTTTTCCATTGGTTTGAAAGAAAACGATGCGTTTATGGTTTCGGTTAAAAATGCCCGAATGCGATTCGGAGAAATCCGACTGCGCCGCCTTGTTCCGCCTCCCGCGGTTCAAGCGCTGATGACAGTAGACAATATGAAGGAAAGGACTGAAAGATGAATAGGATACTTGAAGAAGAAGCCATGTCTGATGTTGAAGAGTGCCGCGCTTATCAGGCCCTGGTCAGAAAACACAGCGATTTCATGGACAAGCCATTCGCAAAGAAAGTCCTGGGACTCTGCCCTGTCGGCGCGCGTGTGATGGATATTGGTTCGGGCCCCGGTTTGATACCCATTCTGATGGTGGCTTCGCGTCCTGATCTCAAAGTGACCGGCACGGACATATCTCCGGCAATGATAGACCTGGCACGCAAGGAAGCGCGTCGCAGGGGAATAGATGACCAGGTTGACTTTCAGGAGGCTGACGCCAAGTCTCTGCCTTTTAATGATGCATCTTTCGATGTAGTTATATGCCATTCCGTTTTGCACCATTTCAGTGATCCTGTTCCGGCCCTTAACGAGATGCATCGTGTCCTGCGACCTTCCGGATATTTGCTTCTGAAAGATCTGATCCGTCCGCCTGCATGGCTTATACCGATATGTGTGACTGTTATCGGGGGATTGATGGGGTATAATCGCCGTGAAAAGCGCATTTACGATGAATCATTGCGTGCGGCATTGAATCGCACAGAACTCAAAGACGCTCTCGATGAATCCCGGCTTCAAGGTCGCTTCAGATACAACCGTTCCACAACACATCACCTGATGGTTGAAGTCCGTAAGTCAGCCCGTCCTTTGCGGGAGCAGCGCGTATTCCGGGCCGTTTCGACCGGTGATTCCGGGATTATATCGGCCACCTATTCCGTAGCATCTTAAACTGTCTGCTCCAGTCACCATATCGCCCGTTGAAGTCATCCCATATCTCGCCTTTCAGTTCTGCAACAGATTCAGCAATCCTTTTCAGGAATACGCGCTTCTTAAGAATCTGTCTTTCGATATACAACAACAGAAATATCCAGAAAAGGCTTGCACCCTTGTAACACGGGCAGAATTGTTATCTAAAAAAGGAGATGTAATGGCAAGATCGTCCACAACCTACGCACCTAAATGGCTT
>CAYTRK010000114.1:0-7294 GCA_964440205.1 uncultured Victivallaceae bacterium | reverse complement strand
CGCCTGGGAATACGGCAACCCCTACGGGCAGCCTGTGCTGGTTGCGCAATGGACGACCTACGGGTTTTATGGCAGCACTCTTGTGCTGGGCACTTTTCAGGTTCATCTGGTGGCCGACGGCAGAATCATCTTCAATTATAACGATATCCAGGATTCCGACCGTGCGCGTGGAAGTGAGGCGACCATCGGCATACAAGCTTCGGGAGCCGGGCCCGCCATTCAGCACTCGTTGAACACCGACGCCGGTATCGGTAGCGGCGGGACAACCATCCGCTTCGTTCCCGACGGAGGATCGTATGATAAAACCGGCGCGGATACGACATTCTTCTGGAACTTGATGCTCTACAAGGATTCGCCGCCGCCGGCCCAACCCGATAATTTGCAGCCCGCTTCCGGCAGCACCAACACCACAGCGCTGACTTTCAGTTGGTCGGAAACCGACCGTGCGACTTCCTATCGGCTCACTTATTCGGTCAACGCCAACTTGTCTGGAGGAACAGTTGTCGAAACCACCAATACCTTCGCCGACGTATCCGGCTTGGTCAACGAAACACAGTATTACTGGCAGGTGGTCGCGCTGGGCGATGGCGGTCAAACGCCTTCCGTTCTTCATAATTTATTCACAATGGATCCCGAAATGGCCGTTTTGGGATCCAACGGTGTCGTCGTGGCCGATGCCGAAGCCGCCTCCCCCGAAAAGGGTACGCAATTCGGACCTGTCCCGCCCGGGGGCGATATTATCCATACGCTCTCCATTACCAATGCAGGCGGTGCAACGCTTGCCCTTTCCGGCTGGCAGAATACCGGCGCGGGCGCGGCGCAATTCGACATTGCCGGTATCCCCGACACGGTCCCCCCCAATACGGCTATCGACTTAACGGTGACGTTCGACAGTTCCATTGAGGGCGTGCATACGTCTTTACTGGCCATAGCGCATAACGCGGCGGGCGTGAACTCCCCCTATCGCATTCCGCTGCAAGGTTTGGTGGATGCCGAAAGTCCGGTTGTCGCGGGGACCAATGAAACCGTATCGGTAGGCGATGGTGGTGCCAGGTTCCTGAATTTGGATGGAACCGTCACCGACATGTCGGACATCGCCACGATGGCGGCTACGACGTTTCGGGATTATGGTGAATTCGTTGCCAATATTTCTAACGGTGTGTGGCGGGTTGAGAATATCCCACTATACAAGGGGCCCAATTTTATAGAACTTGTCACAACCGACGAAGCGGGCAACTCGACGACTAATCTTATCGAGATTGATACGGATGACAACCTCTACAATGCAATGCTGCGCAGTGGTCAGTTGGTCACTGAGATAGATTTCCCTGACAATCTGGTGCCGGGAACTGTGACAAACATCGGTTGGAGTGTACTCTCGTATGTTCCTATACGCGGGGGTATATGGGCAGGCGTCGGAGGAGACGATACCTGGGAGTATTTTCGCAATGGCAGTTTTGCGGGCGTGACCAATAGCAACTGGCAAATCAACGGGCGGAGAGCACGCGTATACAGTTTTACATGCGAATGGCCGGTACCGGAAAAATCGGGCGAGTTTATGCTGGCATTCCTGCATTCGCAAATGGATGGGGCTCTCTACATGTCGGCTGTCATTCCGGATGATGCCGATCCGCTCGACCGAACGATTCCAGGACGGAGTAAACTGATTGCACGCACGATCGTAGCCGGCGGTGATGAAAGTGATCCGACAGGAGAGGATCCGTACTATGTACCGGAACGAGAGTTTGAGTTCCTGGCGGACTATCGACGCCGCTCAGGAGGCACGATATCCGAGGTGAACATGCCGACGAATCTCGTAGCGGATGCAGAGGCGACTGCAAGCTGGAAAGTGCTTTCTTATGTTCCAATCCGCTCATCATTTCAGATTGCGAATATCTCTGAAGATACCATCTTTACGACCAACGTGGCTCCACATGGAATTGAAGGCACACGTACGGGTAGTACAGAAAGCGACTGGCGCTTCTTGGCTGGTGGCACGGTATACCGTGCCACGGAGTATACGTTTAGCGCCAACTTCAGTGTACCACCAGAGGCAGCAGGAACAAACCAGATCTACTTTCTGAATCAGGATCAGAGTGAGTTGAATTCGAGCTGGATGAGTGGGAATATTGATGCGGGAGCCGACCCGAATCCCGTTGAGCATAACGGAATAAAGGGGCGGTTCATCCAGCGGATTATTGAATGATAAGTGGACAGTAATATTAAACAACGGAGGATATGGTATGAAACAGTATTTAATGATGGCGCTTGTGACAAGTCTTGGAGTGTTTACAGCGTTACCGGGGCTGGCTGCACCGCTTAGCATGGCGGATATTATAGATGATTACGGAGATCTGGACACTCGTCTAGGGATCGCATCGACAGCCCGAAAGCCTGTGTATCTGGCGCAAGGAAGTCGCTCTAGGCCGCATCAGATATCCGCTTCGGGAGGACATACGGTTCGGATAGCGGCTGACTATAGTTTTAGTAGCGACATCTCCGCACTCTTTCGCCCTAGCCGCTGGCGTCGCCCCCTGCGACCTGGTGGCATTATCTCATGGGTGAACCCGCGTGCCTGGCATCGGGAACCATACCGTACGGCAACTGTGCTTATGGGCGAGGTGCTTTTCATCGGCATTTCATATGGTCTTTACGAATCTTTTGATAGCGGTTCGTCTGGCGGATCGCATCAACCGCCGCCAGAAGAAGAAACATCGCCAACTACCGCCGAGAGCAGCAGCACCACCACACAGTCTTCTTCCTCGGGTGAGAGTAGCAGCGGTGGCGGCAGCAGCGCAGAGCCTGTCGTCTCTGGTGCTGGCGGTGTTGAAAGCCCTTTTTGAGCATATATCCTCGCGATGGCGCAAGGCGGTCTCTTCGGGGATCGATAAATCGGATTGTTTACTTTGTGCTGTAAGCGCCCTGTATACGAGATCAGGAAGGCTAGATTTAGAACCAGGTTTCCACGTTATTCAGCTTAGAATTTGATGGAACTTGCGCTTTCGCATTATCAAGTTGTTTACGGGTAATGATTCTGATGTCAGGATCCTCGTTTGTGATTAGAAGATTATGCAAGGCACGTTGCACATTATCACTGTTACCGCTGCTACCCAAAGCCACGATAGCTGATTTGCGGACGGCGCGGTTGTATGATTTGTCATTGGCAATCTCTATCAGGGTATTTTGGCTGTAGTTGCTAGTAACTTTCGATAAGGCATCTCGAGCAATCTGACTCCGAGGCCCATCCGCATTCCCGAGCTGCGCAAGAAATTGGGTTTCTTGTGCAGTGCCCCGCCGGGCTAAACTGTTTGCAGCCAGTGCTACAACCTCCGAATCCTCGTGCAGGAGCACAAAGTCTTTCATGATCTCTGTGCTTTCACGTTTGCCATCCTTAAACAGAGCTTTCATGGTGACGTCATTAAGCTGGTGCTGATCGATACCACCAGCGGCAATTAGAAGGCTAAGTAGCGCTTCTTCGGAACGTACGTTTGCGAGTAAGCTCAACATCCGAGAACGGCCTTCATCTGTTGTATTCGTTGAAAGCTTTGCAACAAGTTCAACTGCGCTTCCATTGAGTGCGTTTCCTATAACTCGAGCTAGACGATCCCAGTGATTGTTGCCAAAGGCAGGAGTCCTCAGCATGTGTGCGAGTGCAAGTGTCATTGATTCCGCTGTATTCATTCGGGCAAGCACTCCAATGGCAAAACGCTCTGCTTCAGGATTGCCATCATTGAGCACGGCTTCAAGCACCACTATTCCAATATCTTTCTGTGCCAATAGCGCCGTGCGGGTGGCTAACAATGTGCTTGTGTCCTTATGCCGGATGGCTTCCAGCACGCTTGCAGCCGTAAGTTTCTCGATCGAAATATTGTCTGTTGCGGCAGCGTCACCATCCAACCCGACAGACGTTTCCCAATCGCCCGCAGCTGTTTTATGTTTTGCCCGTTTATGCTGTGTCACTGTTTGTGATGATTTCTTCTTTTTTGTTGAATTTAGATGTTGA
Organism: uncultured Victivallaceae bacterium; assembly: GCA_964440205.1. Lineage (GTDB taxonomy): Bacteria > Verrucomicrobiota > Kiritimatiellia > UBA8416 > CAYSRM01 > CAYSRM01. The sequence continues at coordinate 3,291 of CAYTRK010000114.1, read as the reverse complement.
TTTAATGTATTATGAAAAGGTGTTTTTTTGTCGATCACCAAGGAAGATGGTTCAGGAGGTGAAGGTGGTATCGGCGCCGCCATGTCAACCAAGTGCTTAGTCATGACGCCCCCTCCGATAACCATCAATGAAAATAGCAGGACATATCTTTTCTTCAAAAACAACTCCCTATTCAAAATAGCGCATAATCCAATCGCACCATAAAGATACGCTGAAAGAAGGCCGGAACACTACCTTGCAATACTCAAAGTGGAACAGGGTCAACGGTCGGCGTTTTTTAGTTCTGCTGCAACGTCCTGTGTGATGGTCCTTGAGCCGCTTACACAACTCACGACATGTGCCCTTGTGCATGTACTGGTTGTCAGAGCCAAGCAGCACGTATGCAGCAGGACGGATTTCAGATTGGTCAATCACCTGTGAAAACGGCAGTTTCATTAAAAAAATGGTGGTGGGGCTTGGATTCGAACCAAGGAAGGCATTGCCAGCAGATTTACAGTCTGCCCCGTTTGGCCGCTTCGGTACCCCACCGTTTAGTTGTTTGAAAATCTTTTTTATAGCAACGTAGCAGATTTCCTGCGCACAAACTGCTTCGCAAAGATTGAAGTTTGCAGTTGTTCCCTTGTCTAAGGCAAGAAGAAAAAAGAGGAAATTGCATGACATTTTTTCAATTCTTCAGCCCAGGCTGTTTTGTTGTTGATACATTGACTTCCTGCAGGTAGCCTGAGGCGCTATGAATGCAGCGATATCAGGGGTAATAGTGAAGTTTTACTTTAAGGTGCCCGGGCCCTTTTCCGGGAATGCGCACAGGCGGTGCGCGTGTAGCTGTGGTATGGTTATGAGGCCGACCAAGCCGAAACCTTTATAGGTTCTTGCCGACCTCTGTTGAAACAGGCTATTGTGGTGGAAGCATGATGGTCACAAAAGGGGAGCGGGTTGACGTTGACAAATGCGAGCGATGCTTTGGAAAAGCCAGGGGACACCATATACCAGTGTCGAAAATCACGGGGGATGGTGCGGACTGTTGGCTTCAGGTCCGGCTGCATTTTTAAAGAATTCGTGAGGGAAAAATTCCCGGGTGACCTCCGGCGGCCCTGGCGACGTGAACATAAAGCGCTTATCCGCCTGGAACAAAAGGGTGTTGAGGCGCCCCGGTCGTTCGGGTATCGCCGTGACGGCCGCGGAACCATCAGCTATTATCGTGAATTCGTTCCCGGGCAGAGCGTTGACCAAATCGGCGCGGAAATTCTTTCTCCTCTTGTGAAACATCTCGCGGATATCCATTGTGCCGGAATTATTGTTGGCGATCTGATCCCGGATAACCTGATAAAAATCGCCGACAGCCAGGTCATGTTTATAGATTTCGGACGTGCGCGGACATTTCGATTTCGGAGTCCGCTTTTTTTCTTCCACGCGGGAAAGGAACTTGTGCGCATCTACCGTGAAGCGCTGCTTAAAGACAAAGAACTCTGGCGCTGCGCGCAGAGCCTGTACGATGAGAATGCTCGCTGGAGCCGCGCAGGTAAATCCATTATCCGGTTCGCGGAACGCTATTGGTTTCGTTACTGGAACGAAGAGTGGGTTGGCAAATAAGTCTTCTTTTGAACCTTTTGGCAGTGTCCGGCGATTACTAACCTACAAAAGGCAGTCAAAATATAGATTCTATATTTCTGCCTTTTAGCGGGTTAGGGCTGAACCAGGTAGAAATGGAGGATGGTATGGTTGCGAGAGCGTTTGATTGGAAGTATTTTGTTGTTCTAGCGTCAGTTTCAGGAATGCTTTGCACGGTTTTATCGTTTGCGCAGGAAACAAACGAGGTGGTGAGGGAAAGTTCAGCGTCGACAGTGGTTGTGACCGGAACAAGGCTGGCCAGTGAGCCGATTGACCAACCATACGCATTTTATCGAACGACGCAGGGGGAATTGGATAAACGGGTAGGTAGGACCATATTGGACCGTTTCAATTACGGAGCCGGCGTTTTTGTGCAGCGCACAGCGCCTAACCAGGCCAGTCCTTTTATTCGCGGGCTTACCGGGGAACAGACGCTGCTCATGATTGATGGGGTGCGTTTGAGTCATGCGCTGATGCGTCCGGGCCCGAATCAATATGCCGCGTTGGTTCCGGGGGTGGGCGTGAATTCGCTTGATGCTATTCTGGGGGCATCTTCGGTTGTCAACGGTTCCGATGGTCTGACCGGAGCGCTTGATTACCGATTGGCTCCGGCTGGACGCGGCGTGTCGAAGCCGGTCTCGCCATGGATCTCGTCAAGGGTGGACTCGGGTAACGGGGGAACGATTAGAGCTGGAGTGGACGGCGTGACCAGAGACTGGGCATATTCACTGGAATTTGCCGGGAGCGCTTTCCACGACCGCGCTGGCGGAGACAATTTCCGGGATCATGTCTTTGCTTCGGACAAAGAAGCGTACGAAGAAATTCCCAACACAGCCTATGATGAAATTGAAGCGGCGCTCCGACTGGCATATTCGGGCATGCCGGATCATTTTCTGCAATTTGATGCCGGGCACACTCGGCAGACAGACGCCCCGCGCCCGGGCGGCTATGCAGCCAATTCCGGCGATCCTTCGCGTCTGTTCCGCTATTTCGATCCCCAGAAGTTCAGTTTTGTCCATCTGCGCGATATATGGGAAACAGATGCCCGATTTATTGCCAGGCTGCAGACAACTCTGTGGTGGCATCAGTTCGGCGAGGAACAGTTCCGCGCGTCTATTCGCGATTTCGGCGCTGCGTCCGAACGGGTGCGCCACCGCGAATATGACGACATCCTCAACGCGTTTGGAGGAGACGTGCAGGCTAAGACGCTGCTTGGCTCGAAACAACAGCATGAACTTACCTGGGGCGGTACGGTTATTCGCGAAAGCACGGACAACAGTTACAGGGAATTCCGTTCACCGTCCGGCACGACTGATCCCGCGCTTGTTCAGCCCTATCAGCGGGAAGACTGGCCCAACAAGACCTCCGTATCCGACGACAGCACATACGATACACTCGGAATCTTTGCGCAGGATGACTGGAGCATCACCAGGCGGGTAAGCTTACTGACCGGCGCCCGTTACAGCAGGCACGAATGGTCGTTTGGGAGTGTGGATGGTGATGCTTCGGATATCACGGGCAGCATGAGGGGGATGTTGGACGTTACACCCAATCACCGGCTTTTTGCCGGCTTCTCCAAGGGCTTTCGCGCGCCCAATCTTAAGAATCTTGACGGAGCAGTAGACCGTGGCTCCAGCGGAGAGCCGGCGTATGGGAATCCTGATCTTGACCCTGAAATCAGCT
>CAYTRK010000113.1:586-7296 GCA_964440205.1 uncultured Victivallaceae bacterium | reverse complement strand
CGTACCCATCCAACCTGCGCGCCCCCTTCCTCTGTCGACTTTGGCGCAGACATGTATCTGGGTAGATATTTATCGAACAGCACATTGCCCTCAACTTTTAAGCGTAGCTGGAACCGTGATGTTCAAGGGGGGCAGGCCGGGTTTTTTTCCGCGCTGGATCAGGCGATCGACGACCACCGCCGCCAGGGTATCGGTGTTCCACGTCACCATGGGCAAATGGTAGCGACCGGACCACAGCCGCATGCCAAGGTCCGAGTAATTCATTTCCGTGCACCAGCCAACCACATCAATATCCTTTCCGAGATTCAAACCCAGATCATTCAATGCATGAACCGTTGCGATCGTGGCATCCTGCCACATGGCCAGCAATGCCGTGGGACGATCTTTCAACATGAGTATTTGAGAAATCGCTTCCGTGTTCTTCGGATTCGCGCAATGCTTAGGCAAAATCCTGAACCCTCTGTCCATCAGCCCGCTATATGCGCCCAGCCAACGCTCTCGGCTGGTTACGCTCGTCTCGGGGGAAGGCCCGATCCAACCCATACAGGTGTGCCCCTTTGCCAGCAAATGCCGGGTCGCCTGTTGCGCGCCTCCGAAATTATCCTGGAATACATAATCCATTGGTAGATCACGCTCGGAATTTTCCAGGGCCACGCATGGAATGCCGCTTTCAGAAAGTTTCTCAAAAACCCGGGCGTTTGTATTCGCAAGCGCCACGCCATTTACCTCTGAGTTTATCAGCGTCCGCGCCACATTGCCGGGTTCAGCATGATCCATCTCCACGTTCAACACCTGACACCCTTCCCGCAACCCATGCCGTCGTAACGCTTCCACTATGTCGTCGCTCGCGCGTGCGCTTCCAGTAGACAAGCTGTTCTGCAAAATTGCAATACGTGCAACACTATGCCCGAAGCGCGGTTTTTTGAGTATTCGGTACCCGCGGCCACGCTCGGGTCGTATCAACCCTTCTTCTGCAAGAAGGGACAACGCCTTCCTCAAGGTATTGCGGGCAACGCCATACTGATCGGTCAGCAATCGCTCGGCTGGGAGAAACATGCGATGAGGCGTTTCACTCAAGTAATCACGCCATATTTGTTGCGCGGCTTCCGCAGCACGCGGACCTCCCTTAGTTTTAACATCTGTCACGATTGGCTCCATATTGTTTATTATTGGATCAAGTTTAGATGCCACACATTTACATGTCAAGATGTGTTATCTGCGTCTTTGGCGCCACTGGTCAGACCGAGCAAATGGAAATAAGCTTTTCGACAATCTGTCTTCAATTCGTTTCACCTTCTTTGAAAACCGGACATCAGTTTTGGCTATTTCCCTGAAACGCTCCCTCTGTTTTCGGGTCGAACCATTTCCCTTGTATCCGAAATGCTCGCCAACCTCCCTCTGCGACATGTTGCAGTACCTGCATACAAGTTCGATAGCCGCTTTTTTGGCCTGCAACCCCCATAGCTTCTACCTGCTAACCCGCATATCTCACTGACTTTGAATTCTTTCGCAACCGCCGCTTGTATTGCGGAGATAGATTCAACAGTGGTTCAAACTCGACCAAGCAACACATGTTTTCTATTTTCGCGGTCTGCCCCTGCCCATCAGTGATCGTCCCCGATCTGAATAATGTCTGGAAAGTCATGTTTATACGACCCCTCTATGTACGCTTCCGTTTCATACTGAGTCACAGATTGAAGTTCACCGAGCAGGTTCCTGAGCTTGTTCGCTTCTCCAATGCAGTTTTCTACGATATCCCTCGCGGTATCCGGCAAATCTTCCATCCGTAAGAGTTCAAGATAACAGGTAATGCTTGTTGCTGGTTGACCGAGATGATGACAGGTTGTGCAGATGGTCTCGGTCATAACCCGCTCCCGCTCAGCCTTTATCAGTTTCTCCCGCTGTTGCCTGATAGTGTTCACGCGATCACGCATCTGGTCAATAATGAGATTAAAGTATTCTTCGATAGCTGTGATATCGCTCTCATTCTCAAGCAACTGGACAACTTCAGGCACTTCGCCTTCCGCCACACTTTTCAGGTAGTTGCGAATACTGACAATCGTTTTAGGGTACTTGATCAACAACGCGAAACCCAGCAACATGATCACAAACACAAGGGAAAGGATCGCCAGCCACCAGATAAGCGTAACGCCCTGAGGTATGTAATTGTTCAGGCCAAGATAAACAAGGACAAGAAAGGGTATAATCGCTATGAGAACAACTGAGACCTCAAACTGATGCCTGGCTCCGCGAGTGACAATGGACCAGCGTCTGATTGAATCGCGTATACAGGAAAAACTCATAGCTTCTCGCGGCATTGTTTACTACACCGCCTTCTTCAACAACTCTTCGACCCCTTTCAGACTGAAAGTCTCTTCTTCCATCACTCCGCTGATTTTCTCGGAAAGTCTTTCCTTTCCATCCGATGAAATTGCCGCGCCAGTCAACACAATTAAGGGTATATCCTTCGTCTCAGGCTTCTTTTTGATAAAATCCAGTATCTCCCAACCGCAGACATTAGGCATCAGCAAATCAAGAATCAGTAAATAATAGCTCTAATCACAGCTCAGCACATCCTCAACTTCCTCCCCGTCTTCAACGGTCTTCACTTCTATTCCGTGCTTTTCCGCTATTTTAGATAGAACTGTCCGTACAACCTTGTCATCATCAGCAATCAGAATCTTCTGAATTTTCACAACTCTATCTCCCTCTGCCAACCATGTAGAAAGTATCACGTCAGCGGCTGGTTTTGTCAAGAAGGCTGTTGCCTCACACCTGCCTCACCCGAAAGAGAAACATCTATCCGCGTTTATCAACAATTCATGGTCGTAATCCTCATTCTTCTGCGATAGTATACCGGCGTTATGACCGAAGATAAAAAACAACCGAATACAGGGGCCCTTGATGAGTCAGCCCTTAAGGCGCTTGGCGCGGAATTGGCTTTATCTCCCGAGTGGGTCAGTAAGCCGGAGGAGAAGAGCTACTCCCATCACAAACCACCTGTCGAAAAGAAAGATAGAAGCAAGCGCCCCCGCAATAGCAGAGGATATAATCGCACTTCGAAGCCCGATTCCCGACCCGGAGAGAAAAGTCAGGGTACAAAGAGGCCTGGCGCAAATAAGCCGGCTAACCAAAGACGGAAAAACGGAGGCAGGCACACACAAAGACCACCGGAACATCGGAGGGAATTTGTCAATATTCCGCCGGTCTTCGTACGATTTTTTCCGGCGCAGAAGGGCATCTCGGCGCTTGCGCGAAAAATCAAGGCCGGTCATATAGCATATCCACTCCTTGAAATAGCCAGATTTGCGGTCAAAAAACCAGAAGCTTGTGTTGCCAGAATAGAAGTCAACGGAGACACTGACAATCTGTACCTCGTCCAGTGCAGTATCTGCGGAATGGCCGCCTGTTCGGAACCTGCGCTTAATAGACACATGGTCGAACAGCATATTGAAGACTTCATGGAAAAAGGAGAACTCGGCGAAGCGCCTTCAGGCAAGTTCTCATGTGTTGCCCAGTGCGGCCTGTCGGGAATCCTACTGGGCCCGCCCAATCACCATGCTTACTCGGCGCGAATCCGCGAAATACATAAGACAAGGTACCCCAACATGAGCATTGAGGATTACAGTTCAAAAATCAGGATGCTGCATGAGAACGAGGCCATAGACAAATGGAAGGCCGAATACGCAATGCAGCCGACATATAAACCTGCGAACAGCGAAGAAAAACCCATGCTCCGCCCTCAAGCCGAATCGTATTTTCTGGATACTGTCGCCCCGGAACATAAACAAAAGACAAAACAGGCATCTCTGCCAACACCGCTCAGCCTCCAGACACCGGACAAAGGGCTTCGTCTTGCTATAGAGCGCGCATGGAGAAAAGAGTCTCGATTTCCCGCGTCTATCATGGTGGCATTGCGGGGAGCCTTCCGAAATATGGGACTTACGCTTTTTAAACCGGATAAAAATAAGAAGGATATTGTTGTAACCCCCATCAAGCCAACTCCTTTACCAGTAGAACACGCAGCCGAGCCACTCAGGAAACTTGTCCTTGTCCTGCAGAAAAAGCCCGGCATAACAAGAGACCAAATCAAAGAAATGCTCTGTCCTGACACTCCCTCCGACTCCAGCCAGGTCAGAGAACTGCTTTCGACACTCACCTGGCTCATCGAACGCGGACATATCGTAGAGTTCTTTAACGGTAGACTCTATCTCCCGCCGCAGGGAAAAACGCCAGAAAAGAATGACAGTTGATATTCTGGAACAGATCACGCGGAACTTTTTCCGCTGGCTGAAACATGAACCCTTGTGACAGGGCTTTATTCATACCCACATCTGTCGGTCAAGCGTCCTGTACTGTATCGCCTCTGTCACATGCTGAGCTTCGATCATCTCACTGCCGTCCATGTCGGCAATGGTTCTGGCAACCTTCAGAATCCTGTCATACGCCCTGGCGCTGAAATTCAGCTCGGTTATGGCCATCTTGAGCATGTCCTTCGCTTCACCCCGAAGCTCACAGTGCCTGTTAAGCTGTTTAGAACCCATGCTCGCATTCACCCGCATTCTCCCCTTGCCCCGGAACCTCTCAACCTGCACATTACGCGCAGAGGTTACTCTTTTGCGCATTTCTTCGGAGGGCTCGCCTGCCTGCAGCGAAGAAAGCTCCTGGTATCGTATGCTCGGCACCTCGATATGAATATCTATTCTGTCCAGCAGCGGACCGGATATCTTGTTTTTGTAATTCTGAATCTGCTTCTGCGTGCACCGGCATTCACGTTTCGGGTCGGTATAGTAACCGCATGGACAAGGATTCATTGCCGCAACAAGCATAAACCTGCACGGGAACCTTACAGTTGCAGCCGCTCGGGAGATCGTCACCACTCCGTCTTCAAGGGGCTGCCTGAGAACCTCAAGAACATTTCTATGAAATTCCGGCAGCTCATCAAGGAACAGTACTCCTCCATGGGCAAGGCTCACTTCACCCGGCAGCGGGTGCGCTCCCCCGCCAAGAAGCCCTGCATCAGAAATTGTGTGATGCGGCGACCTGAAGGGACGCCTGGTCACGAGAGCCTGATTAGTCTTCAAAGTCCCCGCAATGCTGTGGATCTTCGTGGTCTCCAGCGCTTCTTCAAGCGACATCTCCGGCAAAATCGAAGGTATTCTCTTTGCCAGCATAGTTTTACCGGTGCCCGGCGGACCTATCATTAAAACGTTATGCCCGCCTGCCACAGCAACCTCTATTGCGCGTTTAGCCTGTTCCTGGCCCTTGACGTCGGCATAGTCGTCTTCATAACGCCGGTTTTCTCCATAAATCCTCTCCACATTTATGTCGTAGGGTCGATGCTCTATGTTGCCGGCAAGGAAATCGGCGGCCTGGCGCAGAGTACTGACCGGATATACTTCAAGCCCATCAACTACGGCAGCCTCGGCGGCATTGCCGGCCGGAACAATAACGCCGCGCTTGCCATGTTTCTTCGCGGCCATGGTTATCGGTAGAACACCCCTGGCCCTGCGAACCTCACCGCTCAACGCAAGCTCCCCAAGGATGGCAAAATCGCGCAATGCCGCAGGATCAATTTCACCGGTAGCTCCCAGTAGTCCCAGAGCTATTGGCAAATCAAATATCGGACCTTCTTTCTTCATGTCGGCAGGGGCAAGGTTAATGGTCGTGCGGCCCACGTGCATCTTGTACCCGGAATTGGATATGGCGGTGCTCACACGGTCCTTGCTTTCCTTTACAGCGGCATCAGGCAGACCCACGATTACCACCTGGGGATCCCCGTGCCCAGCGTTTACCTCTATTTCGACAGGAAAAGCCTCGACCCCGTAAACGGCGCCGGAATCAACCGTAGCAAGCATCATTCCCTCCAATTGTTGATTTTGCTGAACTTTACGACACGCCCCACACTATTACCAGAAAGAAACAGCCAACTCTCATTTCGGGCGCCCGCCGCGGCCTTCTGTGGCAGGCGGCCAAAGCCATAATGAGAATCTCTGACCGTTGCGCTGCCGCAATTGACTTTATTTCCGCTTCTGTGGCAAGCTGGTCTCTGAATTGATACACTGTTAAAAAAATCAGACCATGCCCGGCGAACACAGGAATATGAAATTCGAAAAAGAAAAAGTGGCCACAGGTTTCTCTGCAAGCCGGGAAATGCTTTCAAGGATTCGCGCCAGCAGGGTCTTGTTCTTGCCATTATTGGCTCGAAAAAGAAAAGAGAAGAATCCTTCGGCATATTTCCGCCTGCCCGGTGAAATCGATATAGTCATTGAAGATTGCTTCCAAAGTATCGACCCGAAAGCCTTGTCAGCTTTCCGGCGGGCGCAACCTGCGAACATCCGGATTATAACCGGCTCCCATGCTGCCGCAGTTGTCAAACAAGCCGTAAGACAAAACATCCCAACCATCATTTTCATACGAAAGCCGGAGGACGCCATTGCGTCTGATGTTATGACTAACACGGAGTCTTCGCTGCTGCATGGCGTCATTGAATACTGCCGATTCCATACGCATATAGAGCCCTACAGGGGCGGCTTTGTTATCGCCGACACTGAAAGTAAGAATCAGGGATTCAACACGGCCATCGGCTCAATCAACAAAAGATTCGGCGCTCAATTCCGGCAGCCTGAGTTGCCCGACCCGGAAAACCGGCGCCAGAAAAACAAAGATACGGATAAAGAAAGAGAAAGACGACAGCGAAAGGAAAAAAA
>CAYTRK010000113.1:0-576 GCA_964440205.1 uncultured Victivallaceae bacterium | reverse complement strand
GCAGAAAGCTTACGAGTTGTATTACAGCTTCCGTAAACTTATAGACCGCGAACAAGCCGGAAAATCATGAACGATGCAATAATCCGCGACTGCGCCACCGGCACATGGCTACATTTCAGAAATCCCGTTGATGTGCTTCATACGAACCAATTGAAAGAAGTAGACAAATTGCTGCTCGAAGCCAGCCGAAACATAGACAAAGGTTTCTATCTCGCCGGATTTATGTCTTATGAAGCATCAAGCGCCTTGGATTCAGCCCTTAAAACTCATCCACCTGATGACTTCCCTCTCCTATGGCTAGGCGTCTATAGCGCGCCCGATACTATCGAAAACCCTTTTGCTTATGAGCCGACTTTGACTCACAACCTTGAATGGGTTCCATCTATTGACGACAAACAATACCGTGACTCGATATCTGAAATACGTCGACAAATCGAAGCCGGATACACCTACCAGGTCAATTTCTCCTACCGGCTTACAGCAGAAAACTGCGTCAACCCAAGGGCCCTGTTTGCTTCGATGCTTAAGCGTCAGAAAACTGAGTATGCCGCTTATATTGAAACAAACGACTTTGCC
>CAYTRK010000112.1:0-7361 GCA_964440205.1 uncultured Victivallaceae bacterium | reverse complement strand
TCTCAACGGTGCTGCCCGCAGTGCTCAGTACTAACGAACTGCTTTCATCCTTTCCGAAAGCCAGCGCGGGACTCGATGATTTCATCAGGATTCGCATACCGTATCCAAGAATCGCCGGGGTTGCCGGATTTGTAATATTCGCCGCCGGCCTTGCCGTGATAGGCATCCGACCGAATTATCTCTTCCCTCTATTATGGGTATCGCCGCTGTTTATAATAACTTCGCTCCAGGCTGCCAGAGGCAGGAAAACTATTTTTGCCGGCATCGAGAAAGGACAATGGCGCCGAATCTACCTCCTGGCCCTGTCTGCTCTTGTCTGCGGCTTCTTCTGGGAACTCTGGAATTATCGCAGCGCAGCAAAGTGGATTTACCTGGTCCCCTTTGTCAACCGGTTCAAAATTTTCGAAATGCCCGTCCTCGGTTACGCGGGTTACCTGCCGTTTGGTCTGGAATGCGCAGTTGTTGCGGCGCTGTTTACGAGCAGAAACAATGATTCCGAGGGCGGCCCGGCTTCAGGGGTGTCTTCCCCGTCAGCCATTGCCGGTATATCAACTTATGGCAACTGTGTTATACTTGCTTTTCTTGCAACGTGGTTCTTTGTGGCGCCGGGCATCCTGGCGCTCCGCCACCTTTCGGACCCGGGGCTCGGAAGCAAGGAGATCCAGCGCCTGGCATGGTCTCTTCACCGCGACCTGACGCCCCGCTACCAGGAATGGGCCAGGAGAAGAGTTGAATCAAAGAAAGCTGCAGACCTCCACCTTTATAATGTGCCGGACACCGAATGGCCGATGTTCGGCTCGGTTTACTATCTCTGGGCAACTGAAAACCTGCAGGCGGCATGGGAAGAGGATAACAGCCTTTCAGAAGAAGCGCCGAGAGCATATGCCAGGGAGACCATTGAGGCTGCAGTGGATCTCATAATGGACCCCTTGCATCACACCTGGGTCAGGCAGCACTGGGGCGATGACTATATGCATGACAGAAACGTGTTTTTCCGCTCAATGATTATTGCAGGTTTGACAAGCCATGAGAAACTCATCGGCGATGGCAAGCACACGCACATCCTGAAGGATCAGATCGACACCCTTGCAGCCGAACTCGACGCATCGCGCCACGGTATGCTCGACGATTACCCGGACGAGTGTTATCCCATAGACGTGCTTGCCGCTATTGCTTGTATCCAGCGCGCGGACGATGTGCTTGGGACCGATCACAGCGAATTCATAGACCGTTCCATCCGCGCTTTTCAGGGTGATATGCTGGACTCCCGCGGGCTTATACCTTACAGGGTTGATGATTGGAGCGGGCGGTTGTTTGGTCCCTCACGCGGCGTCGGTAATTCATACGCGTTAATATTCGCTCCGGAACTCTGGCCGGAGACCGCAAGGGAGTGGTATAAGCGATACGAAGAACATTTCTGGCAGGATAAATGGTGGGCTGCAGGTTTCCGCGAGTTTCCCAGGGAAATAGAGCCGGAATTCCGGGAGTACGTCAATATGCGCAAGTGGTATGACGTTGACGCCGGCCCGATTATCGGCGGATTCAGCCCCGCCGCAAACGCCTTCGGCTTTGCCGCGGCAAAGATCAACGGAAGGCTTGATCATGCCTATACCCTGGGCGCACAGGTCATTGCGGCTACGTGGCCTTTGCCCGACGGCAGTCTGCTGGGCCCCCGGATTCTGTCGGACTCGGAACACGCGCCTTACCTGGGCGAAGCATGCCTTCTGTATTTCCTGTCGGAGCGTCCCGACCCTTCCGCGGAAATAGTCACAGGCGGACGCAAGCCCGGCTGCGTCTATCTCGGTCTTCTGTTTTACTTTGGAACCGGTGCGGTATTACTTGCCTTTGCATATGTCCGCGTCCGGAAATGGCGTAGAAGATCAGCCCTGACCGGCATTGAGTACCAGAGATTCCAATTCGCTGCATGGATACTCCTGATAGCGGCAGGGCTGGTGTTGGCAATATCGGGTTACACCGGCTGGGCCATGCTGGTTATACTTGTCGCCCAGTTCCTGCCGCAGGCCGTTGCCATGGTCGATTTTCAACAGTAGCTGTCTGTTACAAAGCCGTTACACACAAAACTGGTTTGGCGTGCGATTATATGCGCGGGATTCAAAGAAAATGAAACCGCTAAACTTTATAATCGCAGTTGTGCTAATTGTAACGGCCATGGCCGTAGCGCCAGGAATGTTTATCTGTCAGACACCGCCTCCAGTCGGCGCTATACTGTCGGACTGGCAGTTGTCGGTATCCATAACCGATCACGAAGCGGAAGTCGGTCTCAAATCGACTGGAGTTGTTCTGGATGCAAGCCGGTCTGAGCCGGTAAGTATCCCCTTGTTTCCCAGGGGGACTGTTTTTCGGGATCTGACGCTCAACGGCAAGCCGCTTGTTCCTATACGCTGCGGCAAATGGTTTCATGCCGAGATATCCGAACCCGGCGAATTTATGGTAACTGCCGCCTTGAGCATTAGGCCGGTGTACGACAGAGGCCAGTATAGCATCCGGTTTACAAAACCTGAGTCGACACAGTGGTCCGTAAAGGTTGACTCTGAACAGGCGCTTGATGTTTGGATTTCAGGAGTCAAGCAGGCAATCAACGGCGCCGAACAGCATGGAACACACGGCACGATCGCGCTGCCGCCCAAGACAGGCGCAGAGCTTATCTGGCGAGATGCACGAAGGAAGGTTACGCGACGGGGCGTTCCGACGTTGCGACCTTCTGTGGCCTGGAAAGTTGAAGATCGGTCGCTTAGCGCTGAAATGGACGTTGAAGTTGATATTGTAGGCGGACCAAACAACAGGTTGAATCTGATCCTTCCTGCCGACTCAGATAAAGTTGCTGTTACAGGGCACGATGTAAGGGGTTTCCGGCATCAAGGCCGCGAACTGGAAGTGTTTCTTGAAAGAATGATGTCGGGAAGAACTGGTCTGCGGATTTCGTTCCTGGTTCCTCGCCCGAAGGGAAACCTTGTTGATTTTCCCGGTCTTGAAGTTGAACACGGTAGAATTGTTGCGGGAGGATGGACGCTTGTGTGTATGGCGGCAAAAGGCATTTTGCTTGAACATGCCGTTAAAGGATACACGACTGTCTCGGACCTGGACATCCCCCCGCACGTCTTTGCTCTGGCCGAAGGCAAACCCCGGCATATGTATAAACGGGTTGAACGGTTGGCTGAACTGGTTGTGGACCATGTGCGCGCGGAACCATTTCCGGTGGTTGAAACTATAGCTGATCGCGCCGATTTTCTAACCTTGATAAGGCCGGGAGGAGAGGAAATTACCAGCTTGGTATACCGGATAAGGAACAACCGGAAACAGTTCCTGTCTGTCAGGCTGCCGGATGATGTTTCTATTGTGAGCGCGAAAGTTGAGAATCGGGTTTGTTCGGTGGTATTCAGAGACAATTGCATGCTGATCCCGCTGGTAAAATCAGTTCAGACAAGGTCCGGTCTGGTGCCTTTTCCAGTAGAGATAATCTATTGTCGGCAAAGAAGCAAAGCTGCCATGCCCAAATCATTACCGGTGGATCTTCCCGAACTGGAAGACATTCCGGTCGCCCTGGTAAACGTTACTGTAAGGTGTCCGGACGGCACACGTCTTCTGGATTATGGCAGCAAACTCAAACTGGTGGATGATTTCGAGGGGCGGAGAAACGCATGGTTTCTTGAAAGGACATGGCCTGTATCAGATGGGGGACAATATGTCGGGATCGACAGAAGCATTAAGAAATCTCTTGTACGTAATTACTACGAGTCGGGCTATGAGTCGTATCGCGACAACAGACTGGAGGAAGCTGAATCCTTTCTTTCCAAAGCCGCGAAAATGGCTACTTCAACATGGATAGCCGAAGATTCCGCAAAACTGCTGGATAACATTCGGGTGGCCCGCCGTGAAATTGAAGGAAAAACTGACCGGATTGAGAAGGCAAAAATAGCGAGAATCCAAGACAGCGTCACTACTGGCAACACACGTCTTGAAGCGAAGCAGAACGCGCTTATCAGGGCCGGGATAGCTGAATTGGAATCGGGGGATCAGGAGCTTGCCGGGGAGTTATTGAAGAAAGCTGAAAAAATAAACATGCAACTGGCTCAGCGAAATGTATCAGCGGTACGTCGTAAAGCAATGGCCCGGCAGTACAAAACCAGGTTGTCGAAGTTGAACAAAGTGCGAGCCCGTAACAGGGAATTAAAATCCAAACTCAGAAAACTTCAGAAGCAAACAGAAGAGTTTGCCGGCGGCATGACAGAAGGAGGAGCCGACGACAAAGCCAGGTGGCTGGGCGCTGCTCTAACTCGATCAGCCAGGTTCAACAGAGTTGATGTTTCGGAGGCGCAAAAGGCGGCTTTCGGCGATGTGTCGGGTGAAGACGAGCAGTCCTCTGACGGAGATCTGACAAAGGGCGCACAGGCAGCCCGGTATGAAAGCGGAATGAAGGGGTGGTCCCGGAAACGGAAGGCAAAGAAAAGCGCGCCCGCAAAAAGAGAATCTCTTGAGGAAAAGAACCGCGTCATGGCACGCCGGGTGAAGGTGCTTGAACAGGCCCTCAAGGAAGCCGTTACAGAGCAGGAAAGACTGGAATCCGAGCAGCCTCGGGTCGGTGAAGTTGTCCGTCTTCTGAGTGAAACAGGAGAAGTGAAAGAAAAACTGCGCTCTATTGCCCGAAGGTTGACTTCTGGAGACGAGCTGAGTGACATGAAGGACATTGAGTTGCAGGAAAGATTGGAACGGCTGCGTAGATGGACAAGCTTGAGCAAGAGTGCGTACGGATCCATGGATCCCAGGCTTATGGCAGAGTTCAAAGCGCTTGAGGAGACAATCGAAAGTGTTAGCGGCAGAATTGAACAAACCAGGAAGAGAAGACTCTCAGCCGGTGAAGTGTGCTTGCGCGTGGATGACATAGTGGGCAATGCGTCGCCGGCAAGAAGCCGGGCGTTTGAAGATTTCATTTCCAGAAACTATCTGCCCCAGGTCCATCGCGACGAGGTTCAGTTTCGTGTTTCGCGCGGAGAATTGAATGTATTGAATGTCGAAGGCAATTCAGAACTGCTCAATGAGGTTGTTCAAAAGCTTCGCAAAAATGACGGACAGGTGGTTACTGTTTCGGGTCGCCGTATCCCCATAGAGGAAGTATCCAAGCTGCAGGCCTTGAAAAGGGCTTTTTCCGGAAGAACGTCTGATGGCCGAGCATACGGAATACTTGATGAAGCTCAGTACCGGACGCTTATAGAAATCTCGAATCAGACCACCGCTTCAGGAATAGATGAAACTGTAACCCGAGAAGTTGCAGTGGGCACAGGAAATGAAATTGCAGACGAGCATTTCCGGGTTGCCCGAAGCGGGTCCGGCTGGAACGAGTTTACATTAGGCGGAGTCCGGGTAAGAACGCCGCACGACCGTTACTTTGCAATTGATAATGGCGACTATGTTTCCGTGATAAAGGCGGGAGAAACTCATATCTGGACGGAACAGAATAAGGCGCTGGCAAGTATGAAGGCAGATGTATTTCGTATTGAGATTCCAAAGATAGGCGTTTTCTTCAAGTTTGCAAAGACCCTTCTGGGAGCGGGTGAATCGCCTGACATAGAGATTGAGGCAGAAATGTAATGCGGTGAAGACAAAAAAAGGAGGCGGAATAATGAAACAAGAAATTGAAGATACCCTGAACGATGAGGAGCAATTCCCGGAACAAGAAGAGACAAAGTCAGATCAGGCAGGGACTGTGGAGCCGGAAGAGGCGGCTCAAACTACGGAGGCTGAGCCGGAAGAGGCTGTTGAAAGTCCCGGGAAAGAGGTTGGCAGAGCGCGCAGAGTACTGGGCTTTCTTTTGCTGCTTGTTATATGCGCATCTACTGCAGGGGTTTTGTGGGCCACAAGAGACACATGGTCTGAGTATGTATACCCCAAAGCGCCGCTTAATGTTCCTTATATGATAATGAGTTCCGAATACATCGGAGATAACATTTCGAAAGACGGCTGCCATTTCAACGCGCAGTTTGATATTGAGATATTCGAAAGAAAAGGATGGAAGAAAATAGAACTCCTGCCTGCAAATGTTGCGATCATTGAAGAAGGTCTGCCTGAGGGTTCTTATCTTCATCTTGAAAACGGCAAATACTCGATGCTGACCAGGGAAAGTGGAAAGATGAGTCTTTCAGTCGGTTTTTCAATGGCGCCCAAAGAGAACAAGGGCGTATATTCTGTTGAGTTTGAAAGAGTCCCTTCGGTAACGTGTTCGCTGGCGGCTGAGTTTCAGGAAGAGAACATGGAAGTAAACGTGTTTGGCGCGCAATCTACGGATATTATTGAAACCAACGGCGCAACTCTTGTAAAGGCGGCTTTGCCTGACGACACGCCACTCAAACTTTCCTGGGAAAAGGCTTTGCCTGATATCGAGGAGGGCCCTTCGAGGTATTATAGTGAGACAAAAACCCTGATTTCCGTTTCTGAAGGATTTATCCTGGGGCAGACCAGGGTTGATTTCACGATTCTTCATACTCCTACGCGGGAACTGAAACTAAATGTTCCTGACGGGGTCAGTGTGCTGGAAGTTACAGGCAATGATCTTCGGGACTGGCGTGTTGCCGATGGAAAACTGTCGGTCCAGCTTGAGAAGGAAATGATAGGTCCATATGTGCTGGCCATTAAGTATGAAGCATCGCCCAACATTGCGACAGGAACAGTCAGCATCCCTGTGATTACCGGGCACGAAGTGGAAAGAGAGAAGGGTGAGATCGGAGTTGTTGCTTTGACCAACGTGGAGATCAAGAACGAAAAGGCGAATAATGCTCACATGATAGATGTCCGTGATCTTCCTTCGAAGATTGTGGGGATGACATCTCATCCGATACTGCTGGCATACAGATATGTAGTCCCAGATTTCGATGTTGGCATCAGGATCAGGAAACACGCCGATACCGGTGTTCTTTTGACCATTTTAGACAGGGTGAATTTTACGATGATGCAGACATACGACGGAAAGCGGATTACCAGGGCTGTATACAATGTTCGCAATAATCGAAGCCAGTTTCTGCGTCTTGATCTGCCTGAAGGGGCGGAATTGTGGAGCGCGACGGTGTCCGGCCGTTCGGCGCAGCCTACCAGGGACGAAAAAGGACGGGTTCTGCTGCCGCTTGTCAGGTCGCAGGGGACAAGCGGGATGTCCGCGTTTCCGGTTGAGATTGTTTATGCGGAAAAGGGCACAGAACCGGATTCAACCGGAAGAGGAAAGGCAAAGGTCCGGTTGCCTGAATGTTCCGAGCCGGTGATGCATATGACTGTATCTCTTCATCTACCCGAAGGAGTCGAGTGCAGTGATTTTGAGGGCACGTTGAGAAAAGTTGAAGAGTTCACGAGTATAG
>CAYTRK010000111.1:0-7396 GCA_964440205.1 uncultured Victivallaceae bacterium | reverse complement strand
CCCGAAGCTGATCTACGTTAAACCGCTTTCAAAGGATTTCCGAAAGCAGCTCTGTGCGGGACCTTTGCAGGGGAGGGTTGTTGAATGAGAAAGCGCAGTCGCAAAGACGACCTGAGAGATAAGCCCGAAAGCAGTCGCGCTGCAGCACGATGGCTTTGTCGCGTGTTGGAAGGCAACCAGGAGCAGGTTGTTATCAACATTGTGGGTTCGTGCACGGATGTGGCTCTCGCCGGTCTACTGCGTCCGGACTTGTTTGAAACCAAGTGTAAGGCCGTGTATCTCAACGCCGGTGCGGCGCACCCGGGCGAGCTCGAATACAACGTGAAATTGAACCCGGGCTCTTACGCAGCTATCTTCGACCTGCCTTGTCCCGTCTACTGGTGTCCCTGCTGGAACCAGACGGAAATGCGTAAGGTTGGGGCGAACGGCACTTGGTACTCGTTTCTCCAGGAGGATATCTTTGGCCATTGTTCGGATCCTCTGTGCAACTTCTTTCTCTACATGTTGAGCCGTTCTGCCGACCCACAGTACCTCCGGTATCTTCACCAAGCGGTAGATTCGCACCTGAGAACGGAGTTCGGACAGCAACGCCGAAGCATGTGGAGTACGGCAGCCATCATGCATGCAGCAGGAATGGGAATCGACACACAGCAGGGACTCTTGCCCGCCAGCCAGGTCCGCTCTCCGCTTTTTGACTTCGCGCCGATTGCTGTGAAGTGTGCGGATGACGGGCAAACGAATTGGGAACTGTCGGGAGAGGATTCTGGACGCTACATCTTTCGCATTCACGAGCCTGATCAGTATCAGCAGCGCATGACAACGGCACTGGCAACGCTGCTCAGCTCGATAGGATCGTCGAACCAAGAAATCCACGGTACCTAGCAAGGCGCGCGGACGCGCCTCACTGGTCCCGTGATTTCGGTAGTTCGACGTAGGTAATGGTAAAAACAAAATGAAATACTCACACATAAAGAGGAAGAGTGTTAGACGGGATTTACGCGTCTCGCAGGCTGTCTCGCAAGGTCAGAGTACCACTTGAGTCCCATAATTATGGATAATACTGATGTCATTAAGGAAATGCCTGCTAGAAAGAGTGTGCTGGCGCAGAATTTGGAGGCGATCTTCTACGTTCCTGATTTCGCCGTGGTTCCCCGAACACGCTTCGCCGCCGCCGAATACGGGGTAAAGGCCGACGAGAGGACGATCAACACCAGGCCGTTGCAGGCCGCGATTGATGCTGCGCACGAAGCTGGTGGGGGTGTGGTTACACTGCCGCAGGGGGTGACGGTCAGCGGCGCGCTGTTTTTGAAGTCAAATGTCGAGCTGCGGCTGGACGAGGGCGTTGTGCTCCGGGCTGTGCAGGATGATGCCGGGTTTCCCGACAAGTGGACTCGAGTCGCGGGCATTGATATGGACTGGCCGGCGGCGCTGATCAATATCTATGAACAGGAGAATGTTCGAGTCACAGGCAAGGGGATCATCGACGGTAACGGCAAATACTGGTGGGACAAGTTCTGGGGGGATCCCAGGGGCACAGGCGGCATGATGCCGGACTATGAGAAGCACGGTCTGCGCTGGGCGCTGGACTACGATTGCAAACGGGTACGCCCCCTGGTTGTCTACAAATCAAAAAACGTATTGCTCAAGGATTTTACTGTGAAGCGGGCAGGCTTCTGGACCATCACCTTTACCTACAGCGATCGTGTGCATGCCCACGGAATCACAATCCGCAATAACATTGGCGGTTACGGACCGAGCACCGACGGCATAAATACCGACTCTTCAAGCAACATCCTCATAGAGAACTGTGATGTTGACTGCAATGATGACAATTTTTGTATCAAAGCCGGACGCGATAGCGATGGGTTGCGAGTAGATCGCCCCGCGGAGAATGTGGTGATTCGTCATTGCAGAACGGGCAGTGGCAGCGGATTGTTCACGCTGGGCAGTGAGACTTCCGGTGGTATGAACAACATTGAAGTTTACGGCCTGAAGGCCAGTAAAACAACAACGGGTTTCAGGCTCAAATCCGCAAAAGTGCGCGGCGGAACGATGCGCAATGTCTGGGTTCATGACGTGGAGATGGATCAAGTCACCAAACCGTTCCACTGGGAACTGAACTGGTTTCCCTCCTACAGCTACCCTCCGCGGCCGGAGGACATTCCAGAGTCTGAATGGCCCGCTCATTGGAAAGTGATGCTGACAAGAGTCACTCCGCCCGAGCGCGGTATTCCGGAATTTTACAATCTCCGAATTTCCAATATAAGGGTAACAAATGCCCGGATGGCGATCTATGCCAACGGATATCCTGAAAAACCCATACGCAATGTTCAGTGGGAAAACGTAATCATTGAGGCGAAATCAGGCGGTGAAATCAACTATGCCAAAAACTGGACTATGACCAACGTAACGCTTCGCTCCGGCAGCCGGGTGGAATTGAAAAACAGTAGCAATGTCCAGCTTCCACGGTCGTGGTAATTCGAAGGCGTGGCTTTTGTGCATTATCTCCAATCTTGCAGAATGCACAAATTGTTTCAGGACTGACTTGCATTTTGCGTCTAAAGTCGGTGAAAAGAGCGCTGTGGATGGTGTTGCAGGGTGTGGCATGACTTATGCGTAGAAATAAAGATCATGAAAATAGCTTTAGCTACACGGAAGGGACAGTTGGCTCCTCTTTTCCCTGGGGTGGAAATCCTCATTTTCAAAAAGCAATCCGCAGCGGCTGAGCTTGAAAAAAGGATACAAACATCCGAATGGCCGCCGCTTGCCTGGGGTCTGAACCTGATGAGGGAAGATGTGAATCTGCTCATCTGTTCGGGGCTTGACCATTTTGTATGGGGTTCGCTGCAAGGATACGGCATTAGCGTGGCGCCTGACGCTGCCGGGACGGTTGATGAAGTTCTGAATTTATGGTATCAGGGGCAATTGATTATTCCCGAGGCATGGCCTCCTGTAGGGGGCGTTTGCGGAAAACGTGGAGGCGGAAGACGAGCTCGATGGAGAGGAGGGCGCAGACAGAAATGGACATAGCAGATGAGGCTGAAAAAAATATGAAAGCATCCCGTATAATAGCTGTTCCGATAGCTAATGGCAGGCTGGCCGCGCATTTCGGTCATTGTGAACAATTTGCGCTGGTTGAGGTCGATCCGGCATTGCAGAAGATAGTTAAAGTGGTGAAGGAGACACCGCCGCCGCATGAACCGGGCCTGCTGCCGGCGTGGCTGTCTGAGAAAGGCGCAAATCTGATTATTGCCGGAGGGATGGGGCAAAGGGCGCAGCAGCTTTTTGCGCAAAACAACATCGGCGTTGTTGTTGGCGCGCCTGTAGCGTCGCCCGAGGAACTGGTTCAAAAGTATTTGAATAACGAATTGGAGTCCGGTCAGAACCTCTGTGATCATTGAGCGGGTTAGAGAGGAGAAGGAAGTGGTGGAAGCTACAATACAGATAATTTATGACAATCAGGCTGAAGAGGGATTTCAAAGTGGATGGGGCTTTTCCGCGCTTGTTAACGACAGGCTCCTGTTTGATGTGGGTGAAGATGTGAACCCTCTGGTTGAGAATATGAACAAGCTTGGCATCGAGCTTCAGAATATTGAAACCGCAGTTCTTTCTCATGAAGACTGGGACCATACAGGAGGTTATGTAATTCTGAAGGAGTGCGGAGACATTAATGTTTATGTCCCTGTTTCATTGCCTGAAGGGATGAAGAATGACATTAAAACTCTTTCTTCGGGTATTAATCTTATCGAAGTCAGTGATAGGATTTGTATTGATGGCTCCACGTTTGTTACAGAAGAGCTTGGCGAGGAAAAGAGAGAAATTTCGCTTTGCATTAAAAGCGGCAAAGGTCTTGTTTTACTGACAGGCTGTTCGCACCCCGGGCTTGATCTGATAATGGATAAGGTCTCTGATCTTGGCAAGCTGCATGCCGTCATTGGCGGATTTCACGGGTTTGACAGGTTGGAAAAGCTTGCTGATATTCCGTTGATTGTGCCTACTCATTGCACGCAGAAAAAAGAGCAGATAAAAAGCTTGTATCCTGACAGGACTTCTTATGTTGCGGCGGGTTCAAGGATTGAAATATAGGGGTTAGATTGTGTGCGGGTCAGCTGTAATCAGAAATCCAGAAGCGCTGCACCTTAAGAAACGGATATCATGAAGACAGAAGATATAATCAGCGAGTTTTATATCAAGTTCCGGCCGAACTACGTGAGCCACGGTCAGGAAGAGACAATTTTTAGAGCCGCATTCTCTCAAAATATTCCGGTAATAGTAAAAGGGCCCACCGGCTGCGGGAAGACCAGGTTCATAGAACACATGGCTTACGAACTTTCCCTGCCGCTGATTACCGTTTCATGCCACGAAGACCTGACCGCCGCCGACCTGGTCGGAAGGTTTCTTTTCAAGAACGAGCAGACGGTGTGGCAAGACGGACCGTTGACTATTGCTGCGCGGCATGGCGGGATCTGCTATCTGGACGAGATTGTGGAAGCCAGAAAAGACACCACCGTGATTATTCACTCGCTAACGGACGACCGGCGCCTGCTTTACATTGACAAGACCGGCGAGGTGGTGCGGGCTCACCCGAAATTCATGATGGTCATGAGTTATAACCCCGGTTACCAGAGCGTGGTTAAGGACCTTAAACAATCCACAAAGCAGAGATTTGCAAGCCTGACCTTTGAGCATCCCGAAGTGGAAAACGAAACAAAGATTATAGAGTCGGAAACTAATCTTGATCACGAACAGAGCCATCGGCTTGCTGAAATGGGCGCTCGTATAAGGGAACTGCACGGGTTCGGGCTTGAAGAAGGCGTGAGTTCGCGGCTGTTAGTGTATGTGGGAAGGTTGATGAAAGAAGGGTTGTCTCCGCGTCAGGCATGCCGGAATGCTATTGGAGAGACCATTACCGACGATGTGGAAGTACGCAACAGCATAAGCGACATAGTGAATCTCTATTTTGGCGAGTTCGGAGGAGAAAACCGAAACAGGTCGGATCAATGAAACCCGGGCGTGGCCAGAATGTAGAAGAGGTACGCGATTTTGACTTGAAAAGTGTGTGCTGGGGCTACAGGCATATCTTCCGGAAAACAATCGAGAAGCTTTATGAGCGCAATCTGCTGGGTTCCCACCGCAAGGAGGTCACCGATCATGTCTTCGATCTTTTGAATCGGGCCGATCAGAGCTGCTTCGATCATGTTTTGAAGGAGTTTCTTGCGTCTTTGAACCGGAGGAATCAGTGGCTGCTGGATCTTCCGTCCCTTTTCAACTCAATAACTTCTATCGGGCGCCAACTTGCGGAAATGAAACTGCAGTACGGTATTGATTTCTTTCGGCAGTTCGGCGAAGGCAGGCTTGGTGAGACCCCGAGACAGGTTGAAAATGTCATAAAGCATGTTTCAAGACTCAAAGAAACAGACGGTAGACTCGCCCTGGAATTTATCAAGGGATATAAGGTTCTGCTCAAGCGGCTTAACGAAAACGAGATTCCTTTGTATGTAGAACAGGGCCTTCAGGTTTTCCGCAATAACAGGGAGACCGGGCTGGAATTCATGAAAGTCCGGGGGCCGGTTGCTGAAAATTTCATAAGGAGCCTTACAAGGGAATGCCGGCTGGAAGAGGTCAGGGGTCGCATTACATCGCTTATGCGCGCGTTGACGGGAATGGAATTCACCGTTGATAACCTGGGTGGACTGGATTCTGATCATCTGATTGAACGTGGTTCCACCGTGGTATGTCTTGGACATTGGCTGTTTCTTCCGGC
This sequence comes from uncultured Victivallaceae bacterium, assembly GCA_964440205.1. Classification (GTDB taxonomy): domain Bacteria; phylum Verrucomicrobiota; class Kiritimatiellia; order UBA8416; family CAYSRM01; genus CAYSRM01. The sequence continues at coordinate 1,632 of CAYTRK010000111.1, read as the reverse complement.
AAGCATAAGATATTTTGATGACAGGCCCCGTAACATGCGCTGGTACATGCTCATGGCTCTAAGCGCTGCCGGTGCGACGGTGGGTAGAAGCTTTTGTACGGTGCATGGCAGGCCCGGCTATGTTGACTGTGCTTCCCTGGTGGATGGAAGCCCATTGAGAGTCAATCTTTTTCAGATTACCGAGTACATCCGCGTCTTTGATATGATTTTCCGGCGGTGGCCTGGCGCTGAAAAGCTGCTAAGGCACGGGTTGGAGGTGGAGTTCTGTGAGAAAAAGCGCATGACGTCCGCTGACCGGGTCTTGCGTCGATTGCTTTATGAGAAGTCTCGCAACGGCGGGATGTTAATCCATGAGCTTGCGGGACGGGCCGCTGATTTCGAGGACAGCGCGCGTTTTGTGAACGACTATGCGGAGGAGCTTTCCAGAGAAAATCCGGGCCTTGACGCAGATTTTCTAAGCCCGCTCAGTTTTATTCCTGATCCTATGTTCCCAGCTGAACCTGGATCCGAGTCTCAGGACAGAGCTGCGGAGGACTTTCGGAATGAGGGGCTCGAGTCAGAAGAGGGGTCGGAATTTGATGGACCGGTTATGCCCCGCCTTGAGGAACGTGGCGGCCAGACGGTGGAAGAAACCGAAACCGGGGCCCAGGAGGGATTCTGCTACGCTTATGATGAGTGGTCGATTTCCCAGAACGCATACCGCAAGGATTATTGCAGTCTCTACGAGATACGTCCGCAGGACGCTCGGCAGGATGAGCCCGGGACGGATTTGCGGAAAGAATCCGAACGGGTCAGTAGATTTTTCGAGAGGATAAAGCCCGAGCTTATGCGCAGGGAAAAGAGACTGTCGCAAGGAGACTACATCAACATTGATCTTTTGATAGAATACCTGATACTCAAGCGCAATGAACCTTCTCCTGAAATCAGGTTTTATGAGAAACCTTATATTGAGACCCGGGATATGGCGGTCAGTTTGCTTCTGGATGTCAGCGGGTCAACGGCTGAAGACAGTCATCATGCCAGGACAATAGACACGGAAAAGAACGCGGCATTTGCGCTTGCCGGGGGTCTTGATTCACTTGGCGATCCATTTGCATTATCCGGGTTCAGCAGCAATGGCAGGGACAGATGCGAGTATTATACATACAAGGATTTTGGCGAGCCATGGGACAAGGGGAGCATGGGCAGGCTTCTCAGCGCCAGGCCCATAAATGCCACACGAATGGGCGCGGCCTTGCGGCATGCGGCTTACTGGTTGAGCAAGTTGCCGAATCGGCGCAAATTGATCCTGCTTATTACCGACGGCAAGCCGATGGACCAGGATTACGATTCCAGGACCGGCTACGCTCAGGCCGACGTTAGAAAAGCCTGTGAAGAAAACCGGCGCATGGGGATTGAGACTTATGCTGTTTGTACGCAGGAGGACAGCGCTGCTGACATGGAGTTCATGTTTCCCGCGCACAGGTTTGTTACTCTTAAAGGAATAGGGCGCTTGCCTAGGGTATTGCCGAAGTTGTATATGAAGTTAACTGTATAGGAGGAGATAGATGATGAAGGAATATGACGTTGTTGTTTTAGGCGGAAGCGCGGCGGGAATCTCTGCGGCTATAACGGCCAGGAGGCATTATCCCG
>CAYTRK010000110.1:0-7438 GCA_964440205.1 uncultured Victivallaceae bacterium | reverse complement strand
GGGGGAGAATATCCAATATCCAGCACGGAATGTTCAATGATGAAGGGGGAGGGGGGAGGGGATTGATTAATTGGGTACAGTTCTTTATAAAGTGGGGTTGTGTTAGTTTGCTGGTTGTGGGGCGTGAATAGATCAGGCTACGGATCAGAATTGCATCCGGGAAGGAGTGGGATGAGAACCCGTGGGTTCGTTTTCGAAGGTATTGCTTTGTTTTTCCTTCTCGTTCTTGTTTTCATCGCATACTGGCGTATTTTCTTTGACGGATTTGCTTATGATGACTACCTGGTAATTGTCAATAATCCGCACATTGTCACGGCAGGCCTGAAAAGTCTGTTGTTTTCATCAGATTACTTTGCTTTGTCGGGGGAGGGCAGTTATCGGCCTGTTGTGACGTTTGTTTACAGCATTGTGGCCCGTTTGTTCGGTCGCGAGCCGATGGCGTTCCATGGAGTCAGCATGCTGTTCCATGGCGGGACCGTGTTTCTTGTATTGGTTCTTTGCCGACGTATTGGTCTGGGCCGATGGTCTCTTCTGGCCGCGGCAGGTTTTGCGGTGCATCCTGTTCTGACCGAAGCAGTATGTTCGACGGCTTTTCTGGAAGACCTGCTGGCCTCATTCTTTGTTCTTTGCGGGATTCTGTGTTTTCTTAAGGCAGTAAAGAAGGATGCGCCAGGCAGGAAAGCCGTTGCGTGGTCTGCGGGCGCAGTTGCGGCTTTCTGGCTGGCGGTATTCTCGAAGGAATCGGCTCTGTCGATGTTGGCGCTTGTTTTTGTCGCCATGCTGCCGGGCCTGAATTTGAATGTGCGATGGCGGCGGATGGTGGCGCTTTATGCTGTCCTGGCGTTCGCGGCGGCTTTTTACGGATGGATACGTTTCTTTGTGTTGCCGGGGCACGGAAGCGAAGCCGAGAGGCTCGGTGGGGGTGTGCTGCAGTCATTGTGGCAGACGTCGGGAATTTTTGCCGACTACATTGACCGGTTGATTTACCCGGCGACTCTTTCCGTACGAAGGTCTGCTTCATTGCCGGGTGATCCTGCTGCGGCTAATCTGTGGCTTTCGGCTGCAGTGCATGTTTTTCTGTTTGGAAGCGCAGTTCTTGCCTGGAGACGTGTGCCGGTTTACAGCTTTGGGATTGTGTGGTTTTACATTGCGCTCAGCCCGACGTCAAACATTGTGCCTTTGTTTGTGCCCGCAGCCGACAGATACCTGTATCTGCCCTGTATCGGGTTTCTCATTGCTTTGACCGGACTTACAAGACAGACGTATGGGGCGAAGATATTATTATCGCGATTGGTTGTGTTTCCTGTTATCTTGCTTTGTGCAGCATGGTTAGCCCGCACTGTTGATCGTGTTCCTGACTGGCGGAACAATCGCACGCTGTGGAGCCACGAGTTGAATATTGATCCCGGGAACGCGGAGGCTTTGACTGAACTTGCAGTGCATGAAAACAGCAAAGGTCGTCATCATAATGCTGAGCTTTATGCGCGCAGGGCGTTGCGGGGTGTAGATCCGCCGGTGATGGCGCGGCTTGAGCTTGGCAAGGCGCTGGTTCGACAGGGGCGGATGCAGGAAGCGCGTAAAGTTTATGGAGACGTGTTGTCAGAAAAGAAGCTGCCGGAGAAGGTGTTATGCGCGGCTCTTATGGACATGGCTTATATCTGTGAGAAACGAGGTGGGAATGAATCAGCCGCTGAGCTTTACCGGAAGCTGCTTCAATATGCGCCGTATTGCGCGCAGGCTGAACGGGCTTATTTGCGGCTTGGAATGATTTACGCTGAATGCGGCGAACATGATAGCGCTCTGGCTGTCTGGAGGTCGGGATTGAAAAGTTTTCCGGATAATGAGACACTTAAGCACAATATTAGAGTTGCTGAAAGAATGCTGGAGTCAGGATCGGGGCAGAATGATAAGTAACGGGGCACGTCGAAGAAGTTGTGTTGTTCAGTGTTCGGGGAAACCAGAGCCCCGCAGTTATGATTACAGAAAAGTGATTCGTCTTTCCTGTTGTGCGGTTTTCCTGTGCGCCGCCCTGACGGGTTGCCGTTCGGTTTCGGATCACAGGAAGAGAGCTGATTCGTTTGCTGAAGGGGTGATAACCGCCGCGCAATCGAACGAAATCGGCAGAATCGAAATCATTGAGATAGAACCGCCCGCTGAGACTTTGCGGCGGCGGCTTATTCGCACTCAGAACCTTAAGCATAATGATCCGGCTTCGCTCGGTATTCATGCGCTGCGCAACGACGAATACTGGCAAAAGGACCGGCACTTGACCGGGGCTGTTACGAACGAGGTAAGATTGTCAGGAGGAGAATCGATTTCGTTAGGGCTTGTGGATTCGTTGCAGGTTGCAGCCGGGAACAGTCCGGAATTCCAGAAGGCCAAGGAATCGCTTTATCGCGCGGCCCTTGCGCTGGATCTGGAGCAGGAGAAATTCAGGAACACTTTCCAGTCGATGCTTACCGGGGATTATGAGTTTGAGTTTTCCGAGGATGAGGATGTCGGTTTTGCTGCTCACTCCGGTGAATTCGGTATAAGCCGCAAGTTCATGACCGGTGTTGAGCTAAGCAGCAGTCTTGTCATTGATATTGCGCAGCTTCTGACTCAGGAACGGGATTCGGTTTTTGGTATTGCTGTGGATGGGGGAATTACTGTTCCGCTCATGCGGGGATCAGGGCGGAAGATAGTGGGCGAGCCGCTTAAGCAGTCGAGACGGAACCTGCTTTACGCGGTGCGGAATTTTGAACGTTTCAAGCGCACTTTTGCGGTCGGTATTGCTGAAAGTTTTCTGGGAACTTTGGAGCAGTATCAGCAGGCTCAGTATGTGCGGGAGAATTACAGTAGATTGCAGGCGGCCTCCCGGCGCGCAAAACGTCTGGCTGACTCGGGCCGTCTGCCCGGTTTTCAGTATGACCAGGCAGTTCAGGATGAACTTCGGGCAAGAGCGCGGTGGATTACTGCCAGGCAAAGGTATTCGCGCAATCTTGATGAGTTTAAAGTGAAGCTTGGTATTCCTCCCGACGCGGGAATTAAAATTGACGCCGATGAACTTGACAACCTCACGGCTGTCACAAACCGGATTGATTTTGCAATAAACAGCGGGCCGGGTGGCGAGAATAAGCCGGCAGTTTTGACCCTGGGCGATAATTCAATTCAGCGGGTTAATGGATTGACATATCCGGAAGCTATAACAATAGCGTTGGATTCGCGACTTGACCTCAAAACAGCGGCAGACTTTGTAGGGGATGCGCAAAGAAAGGTCTATGTGGCACAGGACAGGCTTCGCGGTGAACTTACGCTTCTGGGCCGGGCATCGACAGGTGAAAGGCGCAATAGCAGCGCGTCCGTTGAGAGCGGTGATGTGCAGCTTGATTCCGATGAAGGTTCGAGTGGAGGCTTGCTGACTATTGACTTGCCTTTAGAGCGAGCGGAGGAGAGAAATGCGTACAGGAACGCTATAATAGATCTCCAGGAAAATGTGCGTGATTACCAGGCTTTGGAGGACCGGGTGAAGCTTGATGTCATCAACGCGTTACGGGACCTGGTTGAAGCGAAGGAGACCGTAGCTATTCAAGCGAAGGCTGTTAAGCTGGCTGAGAAGCGGGTAGCCAGTACAGATATGTTGTTGCAGGCTGGTCGCGCAGCTGTACGGGATGTGCTGGAAGCCGAGGAATCTTTGCTGAGCGTACAAAATGCTTTAACCACGGCAATTGTAAACTATCGGACTGCCGAGTGGCGGCTTCAGCGGGATATGGGCGTACTGGAAGTGAGTGAAAAGGGAATCTGGAAGGAATATGAAGCGAAAAGGAACGATCAACAATGACGGAAAACTTGAAAAAGGGTTCAAAGAGATACAGTCCAATAGCCGCCGTGGCCGCGGTAGCGGTAGTGGCGCTGGTTCTTGTTCTTTTGATGTTACCGGATGGGGATGAAGGTGGCGCTTCAACTGTGCCATTCTTTGAGGTTGCCAAGGGGCCGCTGACTATCAGTGTTACGGAATCCGGAACAATCAAGCCTAGGGACCAGGTTATAATCAAGAGCGAGATCGAGGGTAGAAACACGATACTTTATCTTATTCCTGAAGGCGCCGAAGTTGAGAAGGGTGAACTTCTGGTGGAGCTTGACGCAAGCTCTCTTGAGGACCAGAAAATCGACCAGGAGATCAGGGTACAGAACAGCGAAGCTTCTTATGTGCAGAGTCGCGAGAACCTTGCAGTTGTCAAGAATCAGGCTACAAGCAATGTGGAGCAGGCTCGACTGGATCTGAGATTTGCGAAGGAAGACCTGGCGCAATACAAGGATGGTGAATATCCTAACACTCTGAAAGAGAGAGAAGCAGAGATAACTCTTACCCGTGAAGAGCTGAAGCGTGCCGAAGAAGAGCTGAAGTGGTCCAGGGTTCTTTTCGAAGAGAAATACATTGCTGAGTCCGAGCTGCAAGCCGATGAACTGGCGGTCAGCAAGGCAGAATTGGATCTTGAATTGGCTGAGAGCCGGCTCGCGCTGCTGAAAGAATTCACCTACAAGCGGGAAATTGACCAGTTGCGCAGCGATATTGATCAGGCGAAAATGGCCTATGAACGCATAAAACGCAAGGCCGCCGCGGATGTTGTTCAGGCTGAAGCTGATCTGAGAGCGAAGGATCTGGATTTCAGGCGCCAGAAGGACAAGCTTGAGAAGATAGAGGAACAGATTTCAAAGGCAAAGATAGTTGCTCCCCGTGAGGGGCTGGTTGTTTACGCAACAAGCGCTCAATTCAGGTGGCGCGGGAATGCAGAACCGCTGGACGAGGGGCAGGAGGTAAGAGAGCGGCAGGAACTGATTCATTTGCCGACTGCTTCAACGTTTCTTGCAGAAGTCAAAGTGAACGAATCCAATCTTAATAAGATTGATGTTGGAATGCCCGTAAGGGTTACTGTTGGAGCATTGCCGGGGAAGACGTTTTCCGGGTCGGTGGAAAAGATTGCTCCGCTGGCGGATCCGACAAGCAAGTTTCTGAACCCGGATTTGAAAGTGTACAACACGCGCGTTCAGATAGAAGGTGGCGCCAAGGAGTTGAGGACTGGTATGAGCTGTGAGGTCGAGATTATCGTGCAGGATCTCGAATCTGCAGTTTATGTGCCCGTGCAATGTGTCGTCAGACACGGAGGCAATCCGGTTGTGTTCGTGAAGAATGGCGACGTGTTTGAAGAAAGGCGGGTTGAAATCGGGTTTGACAATAACCGGATGGTACATGTGCTTGTGGGTTTGAGTCCGGGCGAAAAAGTATCGCTCGCGCCTCCTTTGAAGCGCTCTACCGCCGAAAGCAAGGCAGACGATGGCGGCGGAAAGAAGCCGCCTGAAGTTGACAATAAAGAGGTTGTCCGGGAAAGAGAAGGGGCTGGCAGGAAAAAACCACGTAAATCGCAGGCTTTGCCAGGGAAAGCTCCGTCTTTGTGAGGGTCCTGTATGAGTGAGCCAGACAAAGACACAGCACAGGGAGCGCGTTTGACAGACGTGCGCAAGGTGTATCGGATGGGGACCCAGAGTGTGGAAGCTCTTGCCGGGGTTACGGCAGAATTCACAGCAGGCACATTCCGGGCTATCATGGGCGCGAGCGGTTCAGGGAAGAGCACGTTGCTGAATGTGTTGGGATGTCTTGATCGTCCCACTTCTGGAAAATACCATTTTGCCGGCCATGATGTGAGTTCTCTGTCCGATGATGGGCTCAGCGAAATCCGTTTGCGCCGGATCGGGTTCATTTTTCAGAGTTTCAACCTTATTCCCCAGCTTGACGTGGAGGAGAACATATATCTGCCCCTTTACTACCTCGGCTGGGATGTTGAAGAAAGCAGGCGCCGAGCCGCCGAACTTGCCGGTAGAGTAGGGTTGGAGGAACGTCTGCATCATCGTCCGAGCGAGCTGTCAGGGGGACAGCAGCAGAGGGTCGCGATTGCGCGAGCGCTTGCGAACGATCCTGCGGTGCTACTGGCGGACGAGCCAACCGGGAACCTGGACAGCGCTACCGGAAAAGACATTATGAAGTTGCTTTGCGATTTGAATAGCCTTGGCAAAACAATCATCATGGTAACTCACGAAGAGCATATTGCAGCTTATGCTGACAGCCGCATCCTGATGCGTGACGGTAAAGTCGATGACATTGTGGAGACTCCCTGATGAGGAAATCGAAAATTCTGAGAAATGTGGCCCTCGGCATAAGGTCGCTTGTGCTTCATAAATTACGGTCTCTTCTGACAATGCTGGGAGTAGTTTTCGGTGTTGGAAGCGTGATTGCGATGCTGGCGGTTGGCGAGGGGGCAAGCCAGGAGGCGCTGGAACAGATTCGTAAGCTTGGAGCAAACAATATTATTATTGATTCTGTTAAACCGGTCAGTGAGGAGTCTTCGGGCACAGAGCGCGTGCGTATGAGCATGTTCGGACTGCTTTATGATGACGAATTACGGCTTTCTGAAAGCTTGCCGATGGTTGATCGAACAGTGCCCGCTAAAGTTGTAAGGAAGACGGGGCGATTCAGGGCGCGCTCTATGGAATTGAGAGTTGTGGGCACAACAGAGTCATGGTTTGATCTTGTGGAACGTTCTCTTGTTGCAGGCAGAACGCTTGTGGCCGAGGATTTGGAGAGCGTTGGGAATGTGGTTGTGCTGACAGAACATGGCGCGCGAAAAATTCTGGCTACCGAAGCTGCTCTTGGCGAAGATCTTCAAATAGGCGCTCAGTATTTCGAGGTGGTAGGTATTGTGCGCAATGCTGAAACGAGCGCGGGCAGTATACAGACTCCGGACAGGCAGATTGACGCTTACATTCCGCTCTCTACGGCTATAGAACGGTTTGGCGATATGTTTGTGCAGCGAACTGCCGGGTCCCGGACCAGGGAACTTGTGGAATTGCATCAGATTATTGTGTCGGTCAGCAGTATAGACGACGTAGAACCTGCGGCTAAGGCGATCCGATCAATGCTGGAGCGCTTTCATAAGAAGAAGGACTACAGAATAAGTGTCCCTCTTGCTCTTCTCAAGCAGGCGGAGGCGACGAAACGCACTTTCAGTATTGTTCTCGGGTCCATAGCGGGGATCAGTCTTCTTGTGGGCGGAATCGGCATAATGAATATTATGCTTGCATCGGTTACTGAACGGACCAGGGAGATAGGGATTAGAAGGGCAATAGGCGCGAAGCGGAGGCAGATTGTCGGGCAGTTTCTTATTGAGACGATTGTTTTGTCCACTGCGGGGGGAGTTGTCGGAGTGTGTCTGGGCATCTTTCTGCCCTGGCTGATCAGCACGCTTGCTGGAATGCCGACGGTAGTGCCTTTCTACAGCATTGTATTGTCGTTGGGAATCAGCATGGGGGTTGGAATAATATTCGGTTTGTATCCGGCGGTGCGCGCGGCGCGACTGGATCCGATTGTTGCGCTCAGGCATGAGTAGGGGGAGGGGGAGGGGGA
>CAYTRK010000109.1:0-7490 GCA_964440205.1 uncultured Victivallaceae bacterium | reverse complement strand
TACAAACTGGCTATGGGGGCCTGTTCACCGGGCATATTATGCAGCCGACTCGCTGCGGCTGCATGCTTCTTCAAGCCTCGAAAACCATTTCTCGCTGTATATGAACGATGAAACCTGGTAACATTCAATCCAGAAAAGGACAAACCATCATATTCCTGCTGGTGGTACTGGTTATTCTTACCCTTGCAGTACTATGGCAGTTCGATGTCCATAGGATATTGTTCGTGAAATCCAGGACACAGAACGCCGGAGATGCCGCTGCGCTTGCTTCTGCAAGATGGCAGGCAACAACACTGAACCTTATCGGGGACCTGAATATCATGAAGGCCATAGCGCTTTCTGAAACCAATGTGGAAGCCGTAGCCTCAATCAGTAATCTCCAGAGCAGGCTGTGCTATGTCGGACCCATGATCGGATTTATGGCAGCTCAACAGGCAGCAAAACATAACGGTATCTATCCGAATGATTCGTATACGGCCCGCCTCAGAGACCATGCCAACGACGTTAGACACGACTATACAAGAATCGGAGCGGACGGGCAGATGCTGTTCCCCGAACCGTATCCCGGTTGCTGGGACGATTATGCCGACATGCTGGAACACATAGCCAGCGAAGGCGTCGCGGCCGGTCCGGATAACGCTCGCTTCTACACAGACTATACAGGCTCCCATACTTTGCTTCGGGTGGAGTTCTACGAGGCGGTAGCAGGCAGAACATGGTGCTGGTTCCATAACAATGCGCCGGACCTTCTCGAGGAATACCGCAATTTCTTTCCCCGCTGGTGGGAAGACCTTCCCCCTATAGCTCACAGAAGTTACGTCAACAGCGAAATCTTCGGACTTGGCCTCACAAGGTATGAAACGCCACTTTCCGATTTCTTCGAAAATGAACAAACAGCAATCGATACCATGCAGGAACAGGCAGATACAAGGGGATTGGGCTCCCCTGTCAATTCCAACGCTCTGGAATCAGCCATGTGGTACTGTTATGATCCGTCACAATGGTCCTCATGGTCAGAGCGCGATTCGCTCCCGACTTCGGACAACCCGAATCCTCGCAATCATTTCCCGTCTGTTGGAACTGTAAAGGAGCAATACAACTATACCGGAGCCGACGCCGCTGTACGGATTCAGGCTAGAACAGAGCGTCTGACCCCCGGCTCAGGCGGGTCTCAGATAACAAACCAGATCACCTGGACCGCCGCCGCAAAACCTTTCGGATATCTTTCCGATACGCTTGGTCCTGATTCATACGAAATTGTTCTGCCTGCGTTTCACGAGGTGCGCCTCATCGCGCTGGACGCTTCCTCAACCCCCTACGGCGGCTCGTATAATCTGGACTGGAGAAACCACATTGAAAAGCATTTGCCCGGATACAATGATCCGGAAACGGGACAGTGGATCACAGGCTATATTGACGGCGGGCCCGAAGCCCCTGCAACAAGCGGCTCCTGCTGGTATTGCCGCCAGCTTCGGAAATGGGAAGATAATGAGTTCCGGCAGGATGGCGTCGACTGGCTGGAGGAAAACAGCCACCTGTGCACCATCAGTCCCCCGGGCCCTGGCAGAGGTGGAGGAAGAAGAAGAGGTCACTAGAAATGATCAGCAACAAAAACAAAGTGTGCGCTTCAGATGGCTCACCCTGCATGAATTCAGCAAAACAGGGCCAGGCCATGGTGGAATTCCTGACAGGAATCGTTGCAGTGCTCGCCGTAGTCACGACAATGACTGTCGGCTCCAAAATGATAGCCCGACATACCGATACAATGGTCGAGGCCAGGCAGCGCGCCGCGGAATACGCCATGTTTCCCGTCTATGACGCCGGTGAACATGACACGGCTCTGATCCAGTCATGGCAACCCGGACCGGACGGAAAACGCCATACCGCCGATGACGAGTTCACCACATCAGATCAAAACCGGTTCAACAATGTTGTAGTCTCAACAGCCGGAGAGAATAACAGGTCATGGGAAATACTGAACAGCATCCCGGATAATGAGCTTTCCCGCATTCACAACCATCCCTTTCCCGCTTCCTTCTTCGGGCTGGTAAAGGGAGAATCAGATACCGTCGAAATAGACTTGTCCCGATGGCCGGCTTTCACCCACCTTGTTTACGGGGGCGATTCTGTTGAAATTAAATCCGATGCTTGGTTTACCTGGCTGAAAGGATTATATTGAACACAATAATGCAGAAGAATGGAAACCATCGAAAAACGCTGAATCGCAAAATGTGCATAGCCCTGGCGGCTCTGAGCATTCTCTGCGGAGCGGTACACGGAAAAGTTTTTCTATCCCGGGGAACCGCATCGGATGCTGCTGCTGTCCTGGAAAGCATGGATTGTGAGAGCATCTATTCAGCCGCAGGAAGTCTTAACGGCTCCCCCGGCCACATCCGCATATTCGGCATAAACAACAGTTTTCGCGATGTAGTGGCCCATATCAACTCATCGCTTGAGGTTGATCTAGACACAGGGACATCTGTAACAACCGGACACGTCAAAACGAAAGGCTCTGCTTCAAGGCTCACAGCGCTAAGGCTGCCGCAAACCCGAAGGACCGTAGTTATTCAATTTGAACAGGAACCGCACTCGTACCGTCAATCAGTTACTCCTCCGCCGCCCGGTTCTTCCGCATGTCTTCCGCGCCTGTCCGGCAGTAAATCTGTTTTTCTTCTCAAAAACAGCGACACCGGATCCGAGCTGGGCATTACAACGGCTGCCCTCACGCCGCACGAGGCGTACCTCCAGATGACCGATTCTCTGAACAAGTCGGGATGGACCCAGGTTACGGAACAAAACAGAGGCGTAACAGGAAATATGCGCGTCTTTCTGAAAAAACAAGATATATGCGTCGTGTCCGCCGAAGCGGGAAAAGGCCGCCGAAGCGCCCGGATTGCGATCTTGAAGAAAACTCAATAAGCAGAGCGAACAGAGGATAGACTCGCTCCTCGCCTGAAAAGGATTTTAAATGTCACCCAGAACGGAGAGAAAACAATGAAGGAAAAAATCATACCGATTCTATCGGTAGTTATCGGGGTTTTTGCATTTGCCCTGACCCATTACTACCTGGAAGCCCAGCAGGCAAAAATAAAAGAAGAATGGCAGAAGCTTGAGAGAGCTCGCAGAAAGGTTCCTGTCATGGTTGCAGCGCGAAACATACCCAAGGGCACCCGAATAGTCGAAACTGACATAGCAAAAATTGAAAAGTACGAGGCAACCGTCCCTCCCGAGGCAGTAATGCACCAGGAAGCGCTGGAGACAATCGGCAAAAAAACCCTGTACAGAATGGAAAAGGGAGATATTCTGAAGTGGTCCTTCATCGAGGGCGGCCAACGTCGCACAAGTTTGGCGGAAGCGGTCAAACCGGGAATGCGGGCTCTTTCCCTTGCCATAGGAGGAGCTTCGGCAGTCAGCGGAATGATCCGACCGGAAGACCGCATTGATATACTGGGAACTTTCAGCTTCCCCTCCAAGACTATCCAAGAACAAATGGAAACTGTGACGCTGACAATTCTGCAGGACGTGACAGTGCTGGCAACCGGCCAGCGTAAGGCAAACGAAATCGTTCTGAACAGAGACAGGAGGAGAGACACCTCATACAGCACGGTTACTGTCCAGGTTACACCAAGAGAAGCGGAACTACTGGTTTTTGCCGAACAGATGAGAGGACGACTTACCCTCACGTTGAGAAATCCGGCCGATGTCAGCTTCGAACGGAATCTGCCGGAAGTTGATTTTAAGCATCTTGAAGAGAAACTTCCCGAGCTCAATCTTCACAGACAGCGCCACATCCGACACAAAAACAACCTCTAAATCAAATATTCGACAGGAAATGGAACAAACAATAAAACTCGAGATAAGAAGGCCGGACAAAGGTCCGCAGGCATTCGAAATAGGCGAAGGCACATTTACCATAGGCAGTGAAAACGAATGCGCTATCAAGCTTGCTCACAAAGATATTGCGCCCCGGCACGCAATACTTTCCATCAGGGACAGATCCTGCCATATCGAAGATCTGGACTCGGAATCGGGAACCTTCCTGGACGGGGAGAAAATTGCGCGACACAGAGAAATGCGGCCCGGACAGTCTGTGCGCGTAGGCCCATTCGAGATTATTGTTCACATTGAAAGCGACGGTAAAAAGGAAACAAAAGCAAAGGATACTGAACCTGTCCGAAAACCAACCCCCGAATCATCACCGGTGACAGAACCCCCGGCCGCGGAAACTTTTTCCGGTTCTACTCCGAAGAAAGCCGATTCACAGCACGAGAAAGACAAGAAACTCAAGAAGTCTATTAAGCAGCAGATTCACAAGGAACTTGTCGAGAGGCTGGATATAAAAAGACTTACAGCAAGCAGGATAAAGCAGGAAGACCTGCAGGAAAAAGCCCTCACAAATATACGGTCCATAGTCAAAGAGGTCCAGGACCGTTTGCCACCGGGCCTTGAAGCCGAAACGCTTGTGAAAGAAATTTATAACGAAGCCCTCAGGCTGGGGCCGCTCGAAGAATTTCTCGAGGACCCGGATGTAACCGAAATAATGGTCAATGGCCCCGATCAGATATATGTCGAAAAAAAGGGAAGACTCGTCCGAACAAATAGCAGTTTTATGGATTCTTCTTCCGTCCTGGCAATAATAGAGCGTATTGTTTCTCCTATCGGCAGGCGCATAGATGAAAGCCAGCCTTATGTCGACGCGAGATTGCCGGACGGGTCCAGAGTAAACGCAATAATCCACCCGCTTTCTCTTGTCGGCCCCTGCCTGACAATCCGCAAGTTTTCTAAAACCCCTTTCACTGACCAGGACCTCATCCGAATGGGAACAATGACGCCTGAAATCGCTGAATTCGCCGATGTTTGTATTAAAATGCGTAAAAACATCGTGGTATCCGGCGGGACCGGCTCAGGAAAGACAACTCTGCTTAACGTGCTGAGCAATTACCTGCCTGAATGGGAACGTATAATAACCGTGGAAGATGCCGCCGAACTCAGGCTCGGCCAACCGCATGTGATCCGGCTGGAAGCCAGACCCGCGAATATTGAAGGTAAAGGCGCCGTTGCAATACGCGACCTGGTTAGAAACTCGCTGAGGATGCGTCCTGACCGTATTGTAGTCGGAGAATGCCGCGGCGGAGAAGCCCTCGACATGCTGCAGGCAATGAACACCGGCCATGACGGCTCTCTGACTACCGTACATGCCAATTCGCCCAGAGATGTGATCTCCCGACTGGAAACCATGGTGCTGATGTCTGGAATGGATTTGCCGGTTAGAGCTATACGGGAACAGGTTGCCGCAGCTATTGATTTGATAGTACACGAGTCCCGTCTCAGCGATGGCAGCCGAAAGGTCACTAAAGTCACCGAGGTAGTTGGCCTTGAAGGTGAAAAGGTTACGATGCAGGATATTTTCCTCTACCACCAGACTGGAATAGGCGAAGACGGACAGGTCCTTGGTCGGTTTGAAGCAACGGGCGCAGTTCCGACTTTTCTGGAGGAAGTCGAGGCTCGCGGGCTGACAATAGACAGAAGGATATTCAGTCCTCAATCCAGGGAGAACAAGTAGATTGCATTCATGAATCCAACCGGACAGATTATAATGTTCATAATAGCAGGGCTTTTTGGCCTGAGCTTTGCGGGACTCGGCATGGTCGTCATGCGGGCGATTTATTCAGGCGCAGAGGCTTATTCCGGCGAACACGCTGCCACTACCGCCAGACAATTTGAAGACGTCTTTGTCTTTATACCTCCAAGGCGAATCGCCGAAGCCGGATGGGCCTGCGCAGCCGCGGCATTTATCCTGGCATTTCTCTTCATGGGCGAAATTACTTCCCCGCATGGCATCATGGCAGGGCTCCTTTCGGGCGGACTTGCAGGAGGACTTGCTTTGCAGGCGCCGCGGCAGTTGCTGAATATTCTCAAAAAAAGGCGGCTTCACCGTTTCAACGCCCAGCTCGTGGACACTCTCGTAAGCATGAGCAACGCATTGAAAGCCGGCTTCAGCATAACGCAGGCATTTGAATCGGTCGTCCGAGAAGGCAACGATCCCATCGCCCAGGAATTTGACGTGTTTCTCCAGCAGACCAGGGTCGGAGTAAGCTTCGAGGAAGCTCTTGAAAATCTTAACAGGAGGGTCGGCAGCGAAGACCTGTCTCTGGTAGTCCGGTCAATAGACACTGCGCGGAAAACCGGAGGCAACCTCACGGAAATCCTGGAAAGCATATCTTCTACAATCCGCGAAAGACTGCGTATCGAAAATCGAGTGCGAACCCTTACAGCTCAAGGCAGACTTCAGGGAATAGTCGTCGGCTCAATGCCCCTCATCATAGGCATAATGCTCGTGGTTGTCGACCCACAGATGATGCTGCCTTTTCTGCGATCTCCAGCCGGAATGATTTCAATTGGCATAGTCGCACTGCTGCTGCTTGCAGGCGGAATTGTGATACGAAAAATTGTGAAGATCGATATATGAAAATAGAACCTGACAGAAAGAACCGGAAATGAGCATGTCTCTGCTGATAAGTCTACTCTCGGGTTTTGCCGCCGCAGGGATAGCCTGGTATTGCGGGGTAATCGGACAGCAGATAACGTACGTTACACTGGCGGACGGAAGAAAACAGGAACGGCGACTGCCAGTACTGTTCAGGCTTCTAATGCCCCTGGCCCCAAATCTTCAAGGTCTATTCAAAAAGCAGTTCATCAATAAACGCAGAGACGGCATCCAGAAGAAAATTGTCTCCGCAGGATATGAAGACCTTATCAACTCCGATGAAATAATGGCGCTACAGATATTAATGCCTCTTATACTGGGACTTTTCTGGCTTGTCATAATCTCGGCGCTGCTGCTCGGGAGCCGAAATCCCCTGTTTGAGCAACTCAAAGTTCCACTGTTGTTATTCGGCCCGGCCTGGTTTTTTATGTATCCAATACTATGGTTGAAACAGGCAGTCGCGACGCGGCAGAAGGAAATAAGACGGTCTTTGCCGTTTGTTCTCGACCTTCTCACCCTTTCGGTTGAATCAGGAATGGACTTCATGACAGCCCTTCAACGCAGTGTGGAAAAAGGGAAAGTCGACGCTTTCGGCGAGGAACTCCTGAGAGTGATAAGAGAAATCCAGGTTGGCAAGACCCGGCGCCAGGCCTTGCGCGACATGTCAGCACGCGTAGACCTTTACGATCTCAAGTCGGTTGTCGGAGCGCTGGTTCAGGCAGACGAGCTGGGCGTAAGCATTGGATCTATTCTCAGAATACAATCGGACCAGATAAGGCAACGCAGATTCGACAGGGCCGAAAAACTCGCAAACGAAGCCCCGGTGAAAATGCTCGCCCCCCTGTTGCTGTTTATCTTTCCGGCTGTCTTCGTGATACTCCTCGGCCCCGTAATCCACCAGATCCTGCTCCAGGGATTCTAACCCTGCCCCGAGCAATTATAATTATGGCCTGTCCGAAAAGGTGTTTTCAAACAGACCGTTGCAATGCCGCATGTTTTCTTA
>CAYTRK010000108.1:2763-7493 GCA_964440205.1 uncultured Victivallaceae bacterium | reverse complement strand
CCACGAACACACAACCCACCAACGCACAAACTCACATTCCCTCTCCCCCATCCCCCATCCCACGTTCTTCCCTCTTCCTTGCCGCCCATTCCGCCTGCCTGCCTATGCCCATCATAATCTTCACATCGTCAACAGTTTGCGCCCCTCGGCCAAGCACCCGCCTCAAACCGTACATCATGTGATCAGCCTTGTCTTCCTCCATAAACCCTATGTCCAGCAGTGTCCTCCTCCAGATCTGAAACATGATCTCCCTGAGTTCCGAAGGCGCTGCTCCGGTCTTCTCTTCAGGCGGCTCGTATTCCCCGCTGGCAACATACAATTCATAGCAACAAACCATCACAGCCTGCGCTATGTTGAGCGATGTATTCTCGTCAACCGTCGGAATTCGAACAATCCGCGTGCAAATAGCCAGTTCCTCATTGGTCAAACCCTTGTCCTCTCTCCCGAACACATAAGCCACTTTGCCCCCTTCAGCACACTGAAGCGCTTCCATGGAAATCTCCCGGGGCGTCACCGCATGCTGCCGATATAACCCCCTCCTTGCACTGGTGCCGATAACCAGACCGCAGTCAGCAATAGCTTCTTCAAGAGTATCAAAACTGCTGGCTGAATTCAAAATCTCCCGCGCATGGCAGGCCATCATCCTCGCTTCCCCCTGGTCCACCTCCCTCGGATCCGCAATAGCCAGGTCCGACAATCCCATATTCGACATCACCCTGCATACCGACCCAATATTCCCCCCATAAAGAGGATTCACCAACACAATCCGTATATTTTCCCTGCTCATATCCATAAACTCCCGTACACCCAAGCCCTGACTTGCCCCTCTTACTCGTTCCCCTTTCGCGCCCTTTAGCGCCTTTCGTAGTTTCAATCCCCTCTTCTCTTCTCTTCTTCTCTTCTTCTCTCTCCACGAACACACAACCCACCAACGCACAAACTCACATTCCCCTTCCCCCTTACCTCTACCCTACCACTCCACCTGTGCCATCTCGCCAAGCAGATCCCGGGCACGCCGATTAACAATCAAATCCTTATTTTCCTCTCTTTTCTCAACCATCTCTTTGAGCCTGCCAAGCTCTCTCTCCATCCGGGCAAGATCCAATTTGATCACTTCCTGCTTCACCTCGAAAACCAGCGCCAGCGTTTTATTAAGCATGCCCAAAGCCTCATCGCGCTTGTTTCCCTTCGCCGCTCTGGCCTGCTCAACATATCGCGCAACTTGCTTTTCAAGCCGAATCTGCTTCACTTTGTTCTTAAACAGCTCCGGATCGGATGCCTTAATCTCCAGGAGCTTCACGACTTCATACACAACTTCCGTCATCTGTTCAACAGCGTCGTTGGGCCGAAACGTGCTCAACTTCTCAATTTCCTGCATCTTTGCGGCAAAATTCTCTCTGGCCAACTTAATAACCTCGTCGCGATCAACCCCGGGGAAACGATTAAAGACCGCTTCTACAACATATTTCCGCCCCGGCGGTATCGGCGGCAAAGATTTGTCCCCGCTCGCTTTGCCCTTCTCTGCATCCTGCCCGAACACCAGACTGCTCAGCGCAAAAACCAGAATCACAACAGTCTTCTTCATAATCCAACACCTCCGGTTAATTCATTAATGCGAACTTTGCCATTGCCATCTGAGCTTCCAGTTCATCTCTGGCCCTTTCCATGTACCCTCGCTCATCTTCTTCAAACCGGCCACTAAGCGAAGCAATATCCCGGTCAATCTTTCCCCTCAATTCATCTATCTTCCGGTTCAACAAAGCAACGTCGGCTGACTGCACACCTACAGCGCCCGTTGCGCCGTCGCCACCCTCTTCCAGTAAAGGACCAGCAGCAAAAAACAGGCCTGCAGCAAGCAGCACAATCGCTGCTGCAGCATATATTCGCGCAAAAGAAATCCTGAACAGCGGTTCTTTCGATAGAGCAACAGCTTCTTCCTTCCTTTCCTCAATCAAGGAGGCAACCTCGCGGCGGGTCCGCGCAACCGCAAATTCAGACATGTCCACCGAATTCAATTTTCTGCCGGCCTCTTCCATGTCTTCAATAAGAGATTCAAAGCCTGAACATTCCGCACATTGCTCAATATGCTCCCGCTCCCCTGCCCCTGTTTCCCCGGCGATCAAACCTCGCCTTATTTCTCTACATTTCATTATCTTCTCTTACCATTAATCTTTCACCCTCATCTTCGACCATCCAGCCCCTGCTTCATTCTTTCAAGGGCTTTTCGACTCCTCCACAACACTGTTCCCAGTGGTTTCCCAACCACTGACGCAATTTCCCTGAATTTCAAATCCCCGAAAAATCTTAGTGACAGTATATCTCTATCCTCAGCAGGCAACATAGCCAGAGCCCTTCGCAACTGCCTGAACCGTTCGCTCTGATCCGCCTCCATTGCCGGGTCTTTCCATATCACTTCGGTCTCGCCTGCCCGGTCTGTTACTGTCTCCCTTTCCCGCTTCCTCAGGTAATCAATTCCCTTGTTCCTGGCCACCCTGTACAACCAGCCGGATATACCCTTTTCAGGGTTTATCTTCCCGATACTCCGGGCCAATTCTATAAAACAACTCTGAACTATGTCTTCGGCAGCAGCCCTGTCCATGATAACCCCTGAAACATATGCCACCAACTGACGCCTGTATCTGCGGAAAAGAACATCAAACGCTTCTGAATCTCCCCGCTGGAAACCCCGAATTAGTTCACCCTCGTCTATGTTTTTCGCTTCCTTCATCAATAACTACGGCCAACTCTCGCATTCTATTGGCAAAACTTTCACTTTTCTCAAAAATACTGTAGCAGAATCCTCAGCCGCCCGCGAGACCACTCCGCCACTGCCGGCAATCACTGCCTCTGCCACAACACAACACACTTGACACCGACCGCAGCTAATTCGAAACTCGGAACCTGACAGACCTGAATTCAACGTCGGAAGGATATGCCATGGACGAATTGCTGAGACTACTTAAACAAAACGCGCAGGAATCACCGGCCAACCTGGCAAAAATGCTCGGAATGTCGGAAAACCACGTCCGCAAACAGATCGAAGAATACGAAAATACCGGCGTAATCCGCGCATACCAAGCCGTAGTTAACGAAGACAAGCTGGACCTCCAGACTGTGCGGGCAGTAATCGAGGTCAAAATAACCCCGGAACGCGAAGGCGGGTTTGACCGCATCGCTCGCAGTATCAGCAAGTTTCCCGAAGTCGAATCGTGCTTTCTCATGTCCGGCGGCTATGATCTGCTCGTGTTCGTAAAAGGCGACAATCTCCACTCCGTAGCCACGTTTGTCTCTGAGAAACTGGCGACAATTTCAGGAGTGCTTTCTACATCAACGCACTTCATGCTCAAAACCTACAAGGACCACGACATTACCATGGAACCAGAAAAGAAACATGAAAGACTCAAAGTCAGCCCATAACCCCATAGCATCCCACGTCGCCGGAATCCCCCGGTCCGGTATTCGCGACTTCTTCGAAATCGTGTCCTCACGCGAAGACGTCATCAGCCTGGGCATAGGCGAACCGGATTTCGTTACCCCCTGGCATATACGCGAATCCTCAATTTTCGCGCTCAGCCAGGGACAAACCTCCTACACTTCGAATCTGGGGCTTCTTGAATTGCGCCGCGAAACCGCTGCCTATGTCAGACGCTCTTTCAAGGCGGATTATGATCCCGAAACCGAAATCATCATAACTGTCGGCGTAAGCGAGGCGCTTGACCTGGCGCTCCGGGCAATTATCAACCCTGGCGACGAAATAGTATACCACCAACCATGCTACGTCTCCTACGCTCCGACAATCTCGCTGGCCCACGGCAAACCCGTCCCCGTGGCAACTTCGCCGGACACTGACTTCAAGCTCTCTGTCGAGCAGCTCAAAAACGCTGTTACAAAAAAAACCAAAGCCGTAATCCTGAACTTTCCTACCAACCCCACCGGCGCCATCCTTACAAAAAACGAAGCTGAAAAAATCGCGAATTTTGCAGCCGAAAGAAACATTCTCGTTATTTCCGACGAAGTATACTCGGAATTAACATACGGACCCGACCGCTTCAGCCTCGCGTCAATTCCAGAAATGAAAGATAGAATGATCTTTCTGAACGGACTTTCGAAAGCATGGGCAATGACCGGATTCCGCAGCGGCTTCGCCTGCGCGCCGCCGCAGTTCATCGAAGCAATGATGAAAATACACCAGTACACAATGCTCTGCGCGCCGATCCTGAGCCAGGTTGCGGCAATCGAAGCCCTGCGCAAAGGCGCCGGGGATATCAGAGAAATGAAAAAAGAATTCGAAACAAGGCGCAATTTCATGCACTCTTCGCTCAACGAAATGGGTCTGCCCTGCCACATGCCAAAGGGCGCTTTTTATGCCTTTCCATCCATAAAGCGCTCAGGCTTGACCTCAGAAAAGTTCGCGCTCCAGTTACTGGAAAAAGAAAACGTGGCATGCGTCCCCGGAACAGCATTCGGCCCGGCCGGAGAAGGATTCCTACGCTGCTCATTCGCAACAGACATGCAACAGATCAAAGAAGCAATGAAACGCCTCGCCAACTTCGTTTCATCCCTCTGACCGCGACAAAATTAAACTTGCCACGTTATAAAGTCACACAAAGATACAGCCAGTTTGCAACGACACACGCCAGCAGAATGCCAAAAATCACAAACCGATCGCGCAACCTCACATCACACACCCGTAAACGGGGCAGGCGTAAAGAAGTAACCACAATACTGTA
>CAYTRK010000108.1:0-2753 GCA_964440205.1 uncultured Victivallaceae bacterium | reverse complement strand
TTACCCGACTGCCTTTCACCGAGACGGGAGAAGTGTTGTTTCGGGCACATATAAGGAACCGACTTGACCCACAGATTCTGCGGAAGAGCCAATAAGAATCACTGAAGTTTCTCTTGATCCCCTGTCACCCCTGCCGTATGATTCGGAAAAGTCAGGATTTTTCCCGAATTAAAGATAAGGAAGCTCCACAATGAAATTCCTGCCGACACCCGCTTTTTTGATATCTTCTGTCCTCCTGCTTTCTTCGGCTTCGCTTGCCGAAAGCGCGGAAGCCGGGAAGTCTTCTAAAAGAACAAACAACGAATTCAGGGTCTGTTTGACAGACGGTTCTTCGTTAATCTGCAAGCTCCAGATCACGGAGGCGCCTCTTAAAACTTCATATGCCGAACTCAAGGTTCCGACGCATAAACTCAAAAACTTTTCCATCAATCATGAAGACGAACAGGTAACCATAAAAGTTCTTAACGGCGACATAATCCGCGGCAAGTGCCCTCTGAAAGAGATCGTTGTTGATTCCCTCTTGGGTGAACTGACAATTTCACTCAAACACGTAGAAGAAATAACCACCACCTTGGAGAAAGAACCCGTATACGAAGACTCGCCTGCCAGAAAAAACGCCTGCATAAACAACCTGCGAATGATCGACGCGGCCAAAGAACAGTGGGCCCTTGAAACGAATGCACGCCAGGGCGATGTAGTGAACACCAACAGAGCCAACAACTATATCAGGGGAAACAAAACCCCCATCTGCCCCGCGGGCGGCACATACAACTACAAAACAATCGGGGAAAACCCTGAATGCTCCGTCCCCGGCCACGAACTTACCCGCCGCTAACCCACATATCGCACACTCTTTCGAGCAGGTTTCTATCCTGACATGGTCGGCATGTCTGCCAGATCATAGTAGGCAATGATGTAGGGATAAGTCGTATCGTATTCAGTCAACGGTTTCGGATTCTTGCACAAACCGACCTCGCGAATCTCCGTTCCAGTCCGGTCAAGCCTGCGATCCCCAAGAGTCCGACGGAATTCCTCTGCTTCAGCTTCGATCTCGGCAACTATTTCCGGATGCCTGCCATAAAGATCGTTGGCTTCCCCCACATCATCGCGCAGATTGTAGAGCTTCGGCGATACCTGCTTGCCTTCGCCGTTCTCAGGCGCCCAGTCTGCCTTCCAGAAGTGCAGTTTCCAATCGCCCTTGCGAACGGCTTCAAGGTTTGCTCTTCGATAGTAGGCGAAAACATTTCGTTTAGTTGGTTTGCCCTCCAGTATGGTTTCCGCAAGAGATATACTGTCGAGTTTTCGGCCCTCCGGCAGAGGCGCGCCAACGAGTTCAGTGAGAGTGGCAAAAAGATCAATGGATGAAGCAATTCCCTCACAGGTCGCTCCGGCGTCGATCTTTCCCGGCCAACGCATGATACATGGAACCCTTTGGCCGCCTTCCCACGTTTGCCCTTTAGTGCCACGGAATGGCGCGTTGCTGCCTCCTTCATCACGGGCGCGAGAGCCATTATCAGAAGTAAAGATAACAAGGGTGTTGTCCTTGATTCCTAATCGTTTCAATTCAGCATCAATCATTCCCATTGCCCAGTCAATACAAGCAACGGCTCCGCCGTATGCGCCATTGCGCGAAACATCCAGAAACTGCTTTGGAATAAACAGAGGCACGTGAACATACATGTGGGCAAGATACAAAAAGAAAGGATTGTTGCGTTTGCGTCGCATGAATTGCAGCGACTCGTCCACATACCGCTCCGTAATTCCGCGTTGATCAGGTTGCTGCTGTATAACTTCATCATCTCGCACAAGGGGGAGAGGGGGCCCTTCAAGCTTGTTGACCTGGCGACCCATATCATTGCTATATGGAATCCCGAAATATTCGTCAAAACCATAATTACTCGGCAGAAACTCCGGCTGATCGCCACAATGCCATTTGCCGATAATCTTTGTATCGTACCCGGCTTGCTTCAACTGCGAGGCAATCGTTGACTCAGCGGGATTCAGCCCCTGCGCCTGCCCTGGAAACAATACCTCGTAGTTTGCAAGGCCGATCCGCTGCGCATAGCAGCCTGTCAGCATCGCTGCTCGTGAAGCAGAGCATACCGGCGAAGCCATATAGAAATTGGTAAACCGCACCCCTTCCGCTGCGAGTTCGTCAAGGCGCGGCGTATCATTACGTGAAGATCCGTAACAGGCCAAGTCGCCAAAGCCAAGATCGTCGCAATTGATTAAAATTATGTTGGGTCGCTTTGTCTTGATCCTACTATCATGCTTCATTTGTTTTGCCCCTTGTGCGCCAAGTCGCTCTCTCGTTGTTTAAATCGTAAAAAATACTCGACATCAGTAAGCCTCATTATGTCCATTGCCCCATGAGAGGACAAGCAGGAATACCATGTCTTGCCCCCGCACGTCGGCCATTCCAACAATCTTAGGGACACACCCTTTATCATACGACACGACGAAACCAACTTGCTTACACCTGAAATCTGCCCATTTGAGACCGTCTGCCGATAATGTCACAGTTTAACAATATCAACAACCGGCTTGCTCAAGCCTGCAAAGCTGAAAAGCGCGCCAGCCCACTCCTCCGGGCGGGCACACCTCACCTGCAATCCTGGAATACATTGACGCGCCCGTCAGGCGCCTTACCTACCTGCCCGGCACAGTCACAGCCCCAAGCCGCAGATCCCTCATCGTACACAAGCCGCCCCACTGCCCATGCCTCATCGCTCGTGCACCGCTTTTGCGCTTTA
>CAYTRK010000107.1:0-7571 GCA_964440205.1 uncultured Victivallaceae bacterium | reverse complement strand
CCGTTCAAAAGCTTCCATCAGCAGACCGGGTAAGCAGGTCGGGTAAGTGTATCCGCCACCCTTACCCGACTCACTTAACCGCTCGCTACTATTCGCGTGTACGAGTACGTGTCTTCTCCGCCTTTGCCCGTCTTCTTACCCTCCAACCCTTTTCGGATGGGGTCTAGATAGCAAGACTACTTAGCTGAAAAGCGATCTATCAACGGTCTTATCACAAGGTTAAGCGCCCACCTGAGCCTCGATATAAAGGAGCCGTCCCGACGTTCATACAATTCCTGCAACTCAACAGCAAGGCGGCGTTTCGCCAGGTCCGCGAATCCGTGCTGTGTCTGGACAAGGTGTACCTCCGCGGCGGATTCTCCCTTGCGTGCCTGCGTCTTTGCTTCAGGGTGTAGCGTCTCAACAGCAATAACCTCCCTTGTTGGCGCAAGTCTTCCCACGGAGGAAAGCCGAAGCCAGAAATCGAAATCCATTGCGTAATGCAGATCCTCCCTCAGAAACCCGACCTCGCGCGCGGCGTCCAGAGAATAAAAACAGCCCGGTTGCCATAAATGCTCCACGTTCGTCCAGTCAGCAATTTCCTCCCTGGAAAGCTTCTCGGCGTGATGCGTATAGATCAACCTGCCGCCAGGGGTCTGAGTCCGAACAGCCCCCGCCCAGGCCACAGCTTCCTGATTCTCTGACCAGAGTTTCGCGATGTTCTGTAGAGCCCCCGGCAGAAAGTAATCATCACTATTGAGCCACCCGCATATCTTCCCTTTCGCCAGCTTCATACCTTTGTTAATGGCATGGCTCTGCCCCCGGTCTTCCTCGCTGACCCAGTACGATAGATGATCAGCGTATTTCCTGATGATCTCCACCGAACCATCAGTCGAACCGCCGTCAATCACGATGTACTCGAAGTTCGGATAATCCTGCTCCAGAACGGACGTAAGCGTCTGCTCCAGGTAATCACTCTGATTATAAGAAGGCGTGATCACCGTGATCAGGGGAGGATTCTCCAGAACTTGATCCCAATTGATATTCGATGCTGACTTGTTCATTTTAAGACATCCCTGTAATCGACTCGGGGGAAAACCTCAAGCTTTCCTCCTACTGTGGCATTGTAGACCTTGACGCCCATTTCATCACAAATCAATTTCGCATGCCTGTAGTGATAAATCATCATATCAGGATGCGGATCATGCCATTTCCGGCCTTTCCCGAAATAAGAGCAGTCAAAATGATTCAAATCATCATCTTCAGTCGATATAAGTTTCTCACTCTCTTCGTCTTCGTTTTTCACGCTGGCTGGAATACTGTATGATGTGTCACACCCAATCAGGTATATAGGATTAAATCCAAGAAAAACCGCGAGCTGCATGGCCGCAATGGTTACGGATTTGACACTATACACGTACCTTGCTGCGTTCTTGCTGAACATCCCACCAGGTCCCAGATCTTTCCGCAAAGCCTTCTCTCTATACCAGTAGAGGTTGGGCTCTGATTTCAAATCCTTGTTAAGCGAGAAAAGCGCCGGAAGAAAAAAAAGAGTCGAAGACAACTCCCTGACCATTGCTGCAATTTCATCCGCTATGTCCGGCACTACCCGGACATCAACAGCGCTATAAAAAGAAGGCCTCCAGGATATCCTGTCAAAGAAAAGGTTACATCTATTGCTACACCAGGTGTACTCTTCTTTAAAGAGATCAAGATCCATATCATTCAAACTTGGACCGTTGCCAACAAGAAAACAACGGTTGCCGCTGTAACTGCCGCGCAGCTTCTCCAGGCGGGCTGCCATGTTCCGAAGATTCGCATCCAAAAAAGCCTTCTTCCACAGCCTCAAATAAGACAACGGCGAACGCAGGAAATCATGCCGGGAATCCAACCGCTCTGCCACATATCTCTGGTAGCATCCCTTCAATGCTTCGGCGCTCCCTTCTGCGCTCAACGACTTTCTACGTTCCACATTCCACGCTCTCAGCCCAGTTCATCGGCCACGGCATCGTTTTCCGGCTTCTCACCTTTCAGCGCCCTTATACAATCCATAACAGCGCCCAGTTCCGCATTATACCTGCACAGTCGGGCAGAGGCGCCAAGATGCGCAGTGAGCAGAACATTGTCCAGGTCGGTCAAGGGCCCCTCGTAAGGCTCGGTTTCGAAAACATCCAGAGCTGCGCCGGCAAGATGCCGCTGCAGAAGGGCGTCGGTAATAGCGTCTTCATCAACTATCGGACCCCTTGAGCTGTTTATCAGAAACGAACCCGTGGACATAAACCCAATACGTTCCCGGTCAATAAGATGTCTGTTCATCTCGTTCATCGGTATATGCAATGTTACCAGGTCACTGCTGCGCAAAAGCTCTTCCAGACTCCTCCACACAACATTCGGCATTTCCCTGCCATAAACTTCCGGATCAATATCCGTAGCCACTATGTTCGGCTGAAATGGCTGAAGCAGATTAATGACCCTGCCGCCGATTCTACCCACGCCAATAACCCCTATTGTAATTTCCCGAATCAGTTTTCCCATCAAACGGTTCCAGGCTTTCGCCCTTACCGACCAGTCGGATTCGTGAACATGCCGGATAAGGTTCAGGATATTGGCCACAGTCAGTTCAGCCACAGCATCGGAAGGTGCGTCGGGAGTGTAGGTGACCACTATATGGTTGTTCTTACAGTATTCAAGGTCAACATTGTCAAGACCTATACCAACTCGAGAAACAACCTTCAAGCGGTCTGCTACTGAAAGCGTCCCGGAATCATAATTCTCGGTTCCGGCAATTACGCCGTCCACACCAGCGAGCAGATCTCTTGCCTCATCTATCTTAAGCCGTCGTTCAAGCGGGTCAACAATCAGCTCCCACCCTGTTTCCTGAAGAAGATCAAGCGGTTTCCTGCCAGTAGTGCCAAAAGGATGCGCCGCTATCAATATCCGCATCTGTCCCTTATCCATCGTTCAACGCCTCTTCCCAGCGCGCTTCAACGCGCCGTTTCTCCCGTCTTCTTTCTTATTGCAGCAAGACTGGAACTGCAAATTGTTGACAGAATAGTAATGTCCAGACTAAACGCGATCATTCGATATCCTGCCCCTATTGCCTCCATGGCCCGATCCGGGTCGGGCTCAATAACGTGAATCCCGGCGGCCACATTATGTCGGGAGCAGGCGGCCAGAACCTTTTCCTTCGCCTCCAGGAGGTCCGGATGCTCCAGTTTGCCCGCAATACCCATGGACGCGCTTAAGTCATAAGGGCCGATAAAAACAGCGTCGAGCCCCGGGACAGAAAGTATGCTGTCAATGTTGTCTACAGCTTCGATATCTTCTATCTGAACACAAACTGTTTTTTCCTCGTTGGCAACCAACAACTTGTTTTGAAGTTCCTGCCCGAAGGAATTGTCACGACAGAATCCCACTCCTCTGCGGCCTTCGGGAGGATACTTGACTGCGTCTAACACTTCACGCACCTGGTCTGCCGTCTTAACAAGAGGACAGATCACGCACTGGGCTCCCGCATCAACCAGCCGCTTGGCCTGGTAATAGTCCGGCGAAGCCAGCCGAACCGCGGAAACACAGCATCGGTTGCCAGAACGTATCGCCTGAAATAGAGATTGCGCGTCAGGCAGTTCTACAGCCGAATGCTCCATATCAACCGTAAGGAAATCAAATCCCGCCTGCGCCATAAGCTCAGCAACAACCGGACTTCCGGTATTGATCCAACTCCCGATTACCGGCTTCCCTTCCTCAAGCCTCTTTCTCATACAACACACCTCTCACCTCTTCCAGGTTTTCCACATGCAACATTCCACATTTCACGTTCTACCTTCTACGTCCTACGCCCCAGATCCTCTCCCGTACAACGCCATTATCTCCGCCAGCTTGAACGTAAACTCATCGTCAATATCAACCGACTCTATCGCGGGAGTGACAAACATAAAAGGCTTCTTCCCTATCCGCCGTCCCGATTGCTTAAAAGACTGACGCGTGAAAACATAGATGCATGAATTCTCTTCATAAACGGGAGCAAGCTCCTGTGTCGGGATCAACTCTTCCGGATCATGATTGATGGCGTCGCCATCAGCGCTGTAAAACCGGCTGCGGCGCTCATTGACGCCGAATAACGAATCATTCATTTCTTCATTCTTCAGAAATTCCGTCAGCGCCGAAGCTATCGTTTCAGATCGCAGCAGGGGATTCGTTGCATGCGTCTGCACAAACAGGTCGGAATCGGTCTGCCCGATATCATATTCGAAAATCCTGTTGGTGCTAACCCGGTCGCCCCTGAGTTCCTCCGGCCGTTCCACAATTCTGACCTTTCGCGAAATTTTCGGTCCTTCCAGCATGACCTTTGAACTGTCGGTATCTACTATTATTTCATCAACCGCATAAGTGCGATCCAGATTCCTGAGTATATGATGATACAAAGGCTCTCCGGCAAAACTGCGGAAATTCTTGCCTGCCACCCTTTCGCTGTGTTCCTTTATCGGCACCAGGGCGCTTACTTTTCTGTTGTGTATCATATGTGCCTCCCATCGTTCGGCTTTTTCTTAATAAAATCTGCTATTTCTGCCATCTTTCTCTCATATCCTCTATCTCTGCTTCAGAATAGAAATGTCTAGTATATCTCGCCTCGCTCATTCTTCGAACATAGCTTTCGGGTAATTTGAACTTCGAGAGCAACTGATCATAAACGGCTCCATAACTCTTCCTGCTTCCTACGTTGCTTCTGGAAATTTCAAAATGATCAAGTCCGAAAAATTCTTTCAGGGCTTGTTCCTTTCTTTCATCGCTAATCTCACATTTCATCAAAAGGACCGACAACCGGTCATTGCTGAGAACCCGGCAGCCGTTCTCGGCTTGAAAGTCATGATCATATACATCAATTCCAGTAACCGGCTTCATCTCAACGTCAAACCATTTCAGCGGAACATCATGCTTGTATTTTTCAAGAAACATCTTTCCAAGTTTGTCGACTTCCACAGGACCTTCCCCCCACTGTCTTCCGGTAAAGCTCTCATAATTCTGAAAGAAAGCCGATACATTCCTGTCAACAGGACGACGCACCATTGATACGGCTTTAACTTCTATCCGTGGGTCCTGCAAAAGCTCATAAAGGAACCGCCCCATTCTTTCTTCAAGCCGTATCGCACCACGTCTGTCATACTCCCGTCCAACCCTGTCAATGTTAGCCGGATTAAGCCTGTGGATATGGTAGTTGTTCCGAACACCGGCTGATTTCAGCGAATCATGAATTGAAACGGATCCAACCTTGCCCATCTGGTATACAAGCGTCAACCCGGAACGCTTAACGGAAATTCTAGCCATAGCCTTCTTGAGCAGAAACTGAATATCTTTGCCAAGATAATTAATTATAATGGACATCTCCACGCCCTTCGGGAAAAGAATGCTTCCTAATGCCCTTTAGGATTAAAAAGATCATCATAGTTCACACGATCAAAGACTTCCAGCTTACCACCCACCGTCGCATTCAGTATTTCTCTTTCATCAGCCTCATAAAACTGCTTCGCCCTTTTATACGCGAGTTCCATCCGGTCGGGACGCGGATCATGCCAACGCTTGCCCTTTCCAAAGTAATCGGGATGAAAATGATTCGGGTCATCACTACGAGAGGTCCATTCATTACCATTCACCAAAACGTCTTCTGGCTTTTTGTAGGAATGATCCATTCCTATCAGGTAAACTTTTTCAAACCCCATGTAGTACGCAATCTGAAGGCACAAATACGTCACCGTACCGCCAACCCACAGGCTTTTCGATGCGTTCGGGCCAAACTCTGGAAACCCCGGATAACTGCTGTAGTCATATATGACATTGAGAAGCGTGCGCGTGCCCTCGTCCGTAATAACGTTGCGATATGCCTTAGAGTAAAACTTGTGAGGTCCTTTCATCTTCCCGATCTGTTCTTTCCTGTCCTCCACAACAAGATTGTCCTCAACAACATAATAGGTCGGCAAAAAACCCAACCAGTCTTCTATCAGAAAAACGCCATTAACTCCAAACGTGACTTCATTGCAAAGCATCGAAGGATCACAAAGCCGCAAAGAAGGCCCCCCTCCCATGATAAAGCACCTTCTTTTTTTTCCTATATCTTTGAAAGATCTCATGCCTGCCACAGTGGGCTGCATTCTGGCATAAAACTGCCAGAATTCATGGTCGGTTAAACGTCGCATCATTAATCTTCTGACGAGTTTGAAAAAGAGTGAAATATTTCCTGTTGGGACCATACTATTCTCCTGCCTAAAACAACTACAAACGATCACCGCTCAGTCGAGATAAAACAGCGGATGCCGAAATCCATTTGGAATCCTGAAAAGGCACAGGGTACCCTGTTTTCTCGAGAATGTCCTTTCGTACGATCAGGTAGTTCCTTGATGAAGGTCTGCCATTCCAGACCTGATCAATCAGAACCAAGTATTTCCAGTCATGACTCAGGACATATGCAAGTATTCTCTGCACAGCAAACGGGTTGTTCGTCTGAACTACTGCAGGCTTCTTTGACAGGGCGCTTTCTTCATCCCGCTTGCCGTACACAGAGCTTCTTCCGGAACTCTTTGCGATTTCGGGATTAACCAGCCCCTGGAAATCTATGATCTTTGCAGAAGGGGCAAAATACCCTAGCCGACCGATCTGCCCAGCTACAACCAAGTCACACGTCTCGCCAAACTTCGACTCAAGGAAACAACCTATGTCATTCCAGTAGTGATGCTTGTATTTTATCATGGATGCATGAGATCCGTATGGGAACATCAGCAGGCATACAACAGCAGTTCCGCAGAAGAACAATGCGACAACCAGTCTGAGAACGTCGTTTTTTGCCACATCCGCCGCAAAGGGCACGACAACAACCATCACAGCAGGCATATATTGGGCAATCAGGCGATTTCCCCGCATCCAATCCCCGCCGTTAAGAACCGCCACAAACAGCCCTGCTACTACCGGAGCCAGTAACCAGAGTATTCTGGGACGAAAAACCGCCAGGAGAACCGCCGCGGCCAAACAGAGCAAAGACGGACCTGCAAAAGATTCCATCAGGTAAAGACCGCCTGGTTTCACATAGAAATTCCATACATCCTTGAAGTGTCCCTCGACAAGAAGCCTGATTGATCCTCCTTTTGCCATCACCGGAAGGGGCAGCCACTCATCAAAATAAAGCTTCCTTGACGCGAAAAGGACAAATATACCGCTCACGTAGGCTAAAATGGTCAATCCTATCCTTTTGCGATCCAACGAGTGGTAAAACCATGAAGCTACCATAGCTACCAAGCCAATCGCAAAACCTTCGAATCGCACAAAGGCAACCAGAAGCCCAAATACAGCTGCAAGGTAGAAACGGCGCCGAATAAGCGCCCACAGCATGAATGCCAGCAGCCCCGCATACAGTCCAGTTTCAATTCCTATAAATCCAGATATCGTCAGCGGATAGAGCGCGACACAAATGATCCCCGCAGAAAAAGAAAGAAGAAACCCGCCCTTTCTTTCCAGGGACATTGCGCTGACTACAACAGCTACGGCCATTAGACTGAAAAACGAAATCCAATATGCCGCAGTCTCAAGAGCCACAGCAGAGAACG
>CAYTRK010000106.1:0-7587 GCA_964440205.1 uncultured Victivallaceae bacterium | reverse complement strand
ACATAACATGCCCGCAATCATGCGGGCATAACCCCATAATTGACAAAAGACTATCCTGTTGATCTTGTTCATCCTGTCAAAAAAATCCCCCATTGTTCTTAATAATTTCCGGTTTCCGTTCTGTCGTTATGTTGTCAGGTGTCAACATTTGAACATTATCCAAGAATAATGCAGGATCAAGTTACCTGGTAGATTCTCTGGTCTTGAGTTCTTTGGTTTCCCCTTTGTATTTCAGCATTACTGAGTTCTTGCGCACGGCGGTGAGTTCAACACCCTGCATTTTTTCGCCTTTGCTGATTACTTCGCCGTTTATCAGCGCTGCGCCTTCGCCACTTTTCGACAGCAGGCCCTGGAGTGTCAGGTCCGGCCACAGGACCGGTTTCGGGCGCGGGGTTCTGGGCGGCGCCTTGACAGGACGGGAGGGCCCGGGAGTTTTTTTAGTGGGTTTTTCCCCGGCCGGAACAGTTTTCTCGCCGGATGGAGTTTCTGTTTTCGGCGGGAGATCATCCTTTTTTTCTTCCCCTGGTTTCTTTGTGTCTACGTCTGTCGGCGGGGAAGGCGTAGCCTCGGGTTCCTTTTCGGTTGCGGATGCTTCAGCGGGACTAGTATCTGCCTGGTCATTTGTTCCGGCGTCGCCGGTTCGGAAGAAAAGAAAATACGACCCTCCCGCTGCTGCAATCAGGATAAGGCCGACAATTGTGCTTGCGAGGACGACTGTCCTGGTTTTTTTCGGTTTTTGCGGCTTTTGTTCTGGGGGAGGCGGCGTTTCCGTTTCTGCGGGAGTTTCTTCCGGCTCCGGGGCTTCCTGAATTTCGTTCTCCATCGTTTTTTCGTGCGGTTCCGGGGAGGGAGCTTGTTCCGCGGGTTCCTGAACGGGGGGAACGTTCTTGCTTTCTGGATTTTCTTCTCCGCCGTCTTCCTGTTGTCGTTTAAGCGCTTCCTGTATGAGGCTCATCTTGATCCCTCGAGTTGGTTAATGGCTTTTTTGACGCATTTCACGCTGATGTTGTGTGCCCGGTTGACGTATCCTGCCAGCAGAGAATTATCACTGACGGCGTTGATCAGCCGCGGACTGCCCTTCGAATACCTGTAAATCTCGCGTACGGCTCCGGGTTCAAAAGTAATGGTATTGTTTGAGCCCGCGACCCACAGCCGGTGTCGAATATACATCGCTGTATCTTCCTGGGAGAGGGGCGAAATATGGTAGCGAATCGTGATACGCTGGCGGAGCTGACGCAAATCGGGTCTTGCCAGTCTCTTCTTAAGTTCCGGTTGGCCGCACATCACTATCTGAATCAGCTTCTGTTGATCGGTTTCAAGATTGGAAAGCAGACGAACCTGTTCCATAACCTCCGGGGTTAGGTTTTGAGCTTCATCTATAACAACCGCCACGTTTGTGTCCTCGCTATTTTTCTGAAGCAGAAAATCGTTAAGCTTTTCTATATAGGCAAGCCGGTCTTTGCCGCTGATCTCAAGCCCGAAGTCGTTAAGCATTGCGCGGAGAAGCTGGGTTTCGGTGAGGGATGGGTTGAGTATCAGCGCAGTCTCTACCTCATTGCCGAGGTTGGCCAGAACGGCCCGGCACAGGGTTGTTTTGCCGGAGCCGACCTCGCCTGTCAGTTCGATGAATCCCTTGCGGCTCTTTATGCCGTAAATAAGATGGTCATACGCTTCCTTATGGTGCCGGGCGAAATAGAGGAACCTCGGGTCGGGCGTAATATTGAAAGGGTATTCCCTGAGTTTAAAAAATTCCAGATACATGATTCAAAACCGATTCATTTTCCATTTTGTTTAATTGTAGCGTGAAATCATTCAGTTATCAACAGCAGCTTTTCGACGGGTCTCTGCAGCCTCTATTTCGAGTTGTGAGTATGCGTTTGAGCCTTGTTTTTCCCGTGAAACATCATTTCTGGGGATGGCCGCGCATCTTCCTTTATCAGCATATTAAGCAGTTTGTAAGCTCTGGTTTGATTTTCTTTTCCGGATCTCAGGGCTTCTATTCTGTCCAGAAGCTTTTTCCTTTTCGGGAAAAGATCGAGTATTTCCTCATAATCTTTTATTGCCTTGCTGTTTTGTTCTTTGATTTCATAAAGGAGCGCACGATAGGAGAGGAGTTGAGATCGCAGGTATTTGTCCTGTTTGCCGGTTTCGGTTTTCTTCGTTTCGAGAAAAGCAAGGCCGGCGCTGAGAGTCGATAGCGCGTCTGAAAGTTGTTTCCGGGAAATGTAAGCTCTGGCCTTTGCAAATTGTACGCGGGCGTTCATGGGATTGTTCCACTGCGCTTCTTTCAGAATGTCCAGCGCAAGATCCGGACGATTGACTTTTGTGCGCAGCCAGAATGATGCGACCAGATAGGCTTCAACATTGTGGGGATCGGTGATGGT
Organism: uncultured Victivallaceae bacterium; assembly: GCA_964440205.1. Lineage (GTDB taxonomy): Bacteria > Verrucomicrobiota > Kiritimatiellia > UBA8416 > CAYSRM01 > CAYSRM01. The sequence continues at coordinate 5,203 of CAYTRK010000106.1, read as the reverse complement.
TGCCAGGCGCAACCACGGCATGATTTCCTTCACGCCCATGCCGCGGGCGTGGACATGAGCGCGGGGAGAGATCTTTTCTTTCAGCTTACTGAAGAATCGGTCTTCCAGAGCTTTTTTCTCGATGTGTTCCACGCCCCGGTGAAAATAAGTGTCGGCCATAGCGTAGAATTCGCCGGAGACTGCGAAGCGCGCCTCACTTAGAAGCGTCCCTATGAGAGAACGTCCGCCATAGTCAGTTATTGTTTCTTTTTCAAGGTGTGTCGCATAAAGGTTGCACGAAAGTGTAAATGCGCAAATCCAGGCAAGCGCCGCAGCCATGGCGGCGGAAACAGGTCGGTAGCGGGGAAGTTCTTTCATTCTTTCAGCCTCAATGGATCTGACTCCTCGAGAATTTTTTTGAGCGGTAACACAACCAGGCCAGGATCACGATTGCTGCGATCAGGGAAATGCCGTAGAGAGCCGACTGCACAAGGATTTCAAAGGAAACGGGTCCATAGGCGTGTACGATTCTCTTGCGCATGTCCAGGACCTCGAAATGGGGCAGCACATTGTAAAGCAGGAAGAGCAGTGTGCTTCGGAGCCCTTTCTCATGCGCTACGAATTCCGGAATGCGCGGCACAATAATGAAAGAAGCTGCGGTGAGGGTGTAGGTCAGGGTTGCCGCCGCGTCTTTGTTGAGGCGGGTTGAGAAAAGCAAGCCCGTCGAACAGATTATACCGAGCGCCAGGCAGTGAAGCAGGTAGCCCTGGGCAACGGCCGCAAGTCCGAGGTCCGCCCCTTTGAGTTTAACCAGGATCATCGAGAGAACATAGAAAGATAAAGTTGCCGCCGATACGATAGCCCACGAACCGATTAGCTTGCCCAGCAGCAATTCGATCCGCTTGACCGGCTTGGAAAGCGCTTGGAGAACTGTTTCTTTCTGCTCCTCGTCCGGAAGCTGGCGAGAAGTCACATTGACGGCCAGTATCCATGAGAAAACCCATGCGGCCAGCAGGCCAACGTCCTTGGTGTAGCGCGCCACTCCTCCAAGGCCGAAAATATCCAGCGACACCACCGCTACCAGGAGGCCTGCCAGAAGTATAAGAAGAACGTAAGCTTCTTTTCTGCGTATTACTTCAACGCAGGCAACTGCTGCAATTGCCAGAGTTTTCATTTCTGCCTGCCTTTGCTTTGTTCCTGGATGGCGCCCACGGTTTTCAGGAAGTGTTTTTCAAGGCTTTCGCCTTCTTCAACTATTTCGTCAATTCTACCTTGTGCAACGATTTTTCCTTTCACAAGGATTGCTATACGGTCGCATACTGTTTCGACTTCTGACAGTTCGTGAGATGAAAAAAATACTGTTTTTCCTCTATTTCGCAGATCTTCAACTATTCGCCGGATTTTTGTCCTTCCCACAGGGTCCATCCCGCTGGTCGGCTCGTCCAGTATTACCAGGTCCGGATCGTTGATCAAGCTCTGTGCAAGGCAGATCCGCTGCATCATTCCCCTTGAGTAAGAAGCGATTCTTCGTGATGCATCCTCTTCGAGATCCACCTGCCGCAGCACGGATTCCATCCTTTTTTGAAGTTCGTTTTTTTTAAGCCCGAAAAGGCGTCCGGTGAAGGTAAGCAATTCGCGGCCCGACAGAAACCGGTAGGCCGCCGGCCGTTCAGGCAGGTATCCTATTCGTTCGCGGGCTATTGTTTTGCGCACGTCTGTGCCCAGCACATATGCTTCCCCCTCGGTGGCTTCGATGAATCCGAGCAGCACATGCATGGCGGTTGTTTTGCCGGCCCCATTCGGTCCGATAAAGCCGAATACAGTGCCTTTGGGCACGACAAGGCTGACAGACTGCAGCGCGGGCACAATGCTTCCCTTCCTGCCGAAGGAGACAGTCAAATTTCGCATCTCTAAAGCGTTAGCCGAGATCTCGCTCATGAGTTGAATATTAATACGGTCCTTCAGGCGATGCAAGCCGGTTTGATGGAATGATTTTGCGGAGAATCACCGGCGGGAAATTTGCCGCCTCGGTGAATTCTTCGTTGTCTCATAGTCTCTCACTCATTAAGCTGTGTTCAAATTGCATCGCAAATAGTTTGTTGTATTTACAGGGTAATGCGCTGTTTACAGGGACAAGCAAAAGGGTGTCTCGCGGCGTTATGAACAGAATTGATGTGAAAATCGGTACTGTCAAAGTTTTATGAAAAGCATGAAGAGGGTAGCGGTTAACGACTACGGCGACGACTACGGATTACGAGTGAAACTCGTCCCGCCGTCTACCGTTGTCGTCGACCGAAAAGACTGCTGTCAGTTTTGACAGTATATGAAAATCAGGAAGGAGAACAAGGCAATGAAGATAAAAGCGGCTGAAAAATGCAAATATGATGAAATATCTCTTGGTGAAGTTATGCTTCGGATTGATCCGGGAGACCTGCCGACGCAGCGCAGCCGGAATGCGAGGTTATGGCATGGCGGCGGCGAAACAAACGTGGCCGAGGGTCTGAGCTACTGTTTCGGCCTGCGAACGGCAGTTGTTACGGCTCTTGTTGACGATGGCGTGGGCAGGAATATTGAGAACCAGATCAGGGAATCAGGTGTGGACATCTCAAATATTGTATGGTTTTCCACGGATGGAGAAGGGGCCTTTTCCACGGATAAGAAAGGTACTATCCACAACGGGATAAACTTTACATGGAACGGTAAGGGGGTTCTGCCGTCTGTAACCGAATATTACAGGGCGCATACTGCTATCCGTGAACTTAAATCAGGTGATGTCGACTGGAAATCGCTGTTTGGGCAGGGTGTAAGATGGTTCCATACAGGCGGCATATACGCGCTTATTTCGTCTACTTCGGGAAAAGTAGCCCTGGAGGCTATGAAAGCCGCAGGGGAAGCCGGGACATTCAGGTCTTTTGACCTCAACTATCGCTCAAAGGTGGAGCCGGACAAAGAAAAGGCAAGGCAACAGAATCGGGAAATAGTGGCTCACACAGATTTCCTCGTAGGAAACCAGAGCGATTTCAGTGATGCCCTCGGAGAAAGCTGTCGAAAAGTGGGCAAGGATGAGTCTTTTGATGTGTGGCTCGAAGCCTATTCAGAAATGTTGCACAATGTGGCGGACAAATACACGAATCTCAAGCTTATAGGCACCCAGCTTCGAGCTGCGCTGAGCGCTGACAGGATCAATTGGGGAGCTGTACTATACGACGTGGAAAATGATAAGCTGCATCTTGCCACCACGCGTAATAATGTTGAAATCGCGGACCGAACTGGCGGAGGCGACTCGTTTATGTCAGGCGTCGCCGCTGCTCTGTTGAAGGGCAGAGATGTTTCGGAAGCAGTGCAGTGGGGAGCAGCGCATGGAGTATGCGTGCAGGCAACTCCCGGCGACGTTACAATGGTCAAACAGGCGGAAGTAGAGAAGGAAGTAAAGCGGGCTGCTTCCGGAGGCGGTGTCAGCGCCTTGAGATAACGAACAAACAGTTTTAAATCACGACTGGAAAGGAATATTGATATGAGCAATAATAAACCGGGAAGAGCAGCAGTAGATTCAGCTCTCAGGAAGAGCGGTGTGGTGGTTGTAATGAATAAGAGCCACGTGAAGACCGCTGAGCATATTGTGACCACAATGACCGAGGTATACAATGCGGGTTATGTGGCTGAAGTTACATTCAGAATCGAGGAAGATCTTCTTCGTGAAGCAATGCAGGAACTGGTGCGCAAGCGCGAGGAATGCCCTGCCGACAAGCCTTTCATACTTGGAATCGGCAGCGTGATCAATCCCAGGGAACTGGAATCGGCCATAGAAATGGGTTTTGATATGATCGTGGCGCCGTCAAATGTGATGAGCGGCCGGGGTGAAGGTAAAGACCTGGTGCGAATTGCGCATGAAGCGGATGTTTTTGTCTCTCCGGCAGTTTTTACGCCCACGGAGTTTCAATACTTTCTGGAACGTGACGACGGGCTGGAACCAGACGCAATAAAGATATTCCCGGCTCGGTCGCACGGGCCCAAAGGAGTATCGGATCTTCTTGCTCCGTATGTGCGGGAAAGGCATAGGAACCGCATAATTATGCCCACCGGAGCGGTGGATTACACGACGGGCCCGGAATATATCTCAGCAATCTCCAAACGTGGATATACACCGGTCCTGGGTATGTCCGCCCCGCTTAAACCGATTGCCGAAAGCGGTGAGGCGGGTAATGTGCAGGCTATTAAGGAATCGCTCGGGGAATTCAAAACCAGGTTCACTCAAAGCATAGGTTAAGACGATTTCTTGCAGAGACATTAAGAAAGGAAAAACAAATGACACAGAAGAACGCATTCGATGTTACAGGTAAGGTAGTAGCCATCACGGGCGCCGGCGGCGTCATATTCGGCACGATATCCAGCATGCTCGCAGCGCAGGGAGCAAAAGTGGCGTTGCTTGATATACAAAAAGACCAGGTTGAGAAACTGGCCGGGGAGATTGCAGATGAAGGCGGCGAGGCTCTTGCCCTTGAGTGCAACGTCATGGATCCGGGCGCTATTCAGTCATGTCTTGATGCCATAATCGATAAGTACGGTTCCTGCGATGCCTTGATTAACGGGGCCGGTGGAAACAGGAAAGGCGCCTGTGTGCCGCCTGACGGCAAATTTACGGATCTTTCGCTTGACGAGCTGGACAAAGTCTTTGCTCTCAATTACAAGGGAACGTTTCTGCCCAGCCAGATATTTTCAAAGCATTTTGCTGAGAAGGGCGAAGGCATAATACTAAACACATCCTCGATGAGCGCTCTGGCGCCACTAACTAATGTTCCAGGCTACTCGAACGCGAAGGCGGCTGTTACCAATTTTACGCAATGGCTCTCGGTTCAGGTGAAAGTGGACTATCCTGATGCGAAAATTCGGGTTAACGAAATAGCGCCGGGGTTCCTTGATACGACGCAGAATCACCACCTGCTTTTTGAGGAAGACGACAAGACACTGACGCAAAGAGGCCGTTCAATAGTTTCACACACTCCGATGGGTCGTTTTGGAAATCCCGAGGAACTTATCGGGCCTATAACTCTTCTGCTTTCAGAAGCGGGAAGCTTTATCCACGGCGTAACGCTGTGTGTTGATGGCGGTTTCAACGCCTATTCCGGCGTAGGCCCTCTCGACGAAAAAGTATGATTTTTGCGTCGGGTTAAATGGCACCCCCAACGGGAGTCGAACCCGTGTTACCGGGATGAGAACCCGGCGT